>JABSQK010000628.1 GCA_013215875.1 Lentisphaeria bacterium | reverse complement strand
TAGTTTGCTGGAGAGCCACAGCGACACAGAACCTAACAGTCGGGGTGTTAGCTTTGCCCCGTGGCTTCGTTCGCCATCATGAGGCGGTATGGTTAGTTTAGATGTATCAGCAAAGGGCTTTTGTGACTTGAGCTCATATGCCGGAGGCAATTGAATGTCCTTCTGAAAAAAGACCGCGGGTGCGCTGCTAAATACCACCGCAGCAAAGCTTACAATAAGCAGGGATTTAAATATCCAGGACTGCTCGCTGATCCTGTCCTTTAAAGTCAATTCAGACACCAAGCAGGTCTCCAGGTATTTTTACAATCATCATCCGTCTAATCTACTGTCTCCCCTCACTGTATACGAGTTAAGAGATAAAGTTATTTTTCAATTCGTCTAATAAATGCTTCTTTTATGCATCCTATAGGAAAAGGGATAATATGAAAGCACTTATTCAGCCTTTAAACGTAAAAGGCCGGTTCACTTGAACCGACCACCAGAAACGGAGACGTTTAATAATAGCCGCATATTGAGTGCCATCATGTGGCATAATTCATGCACCAGAAGCATTCGTCTAAGAATTGCGTTTGAATAGCTCTGCTTTTAATTTTGGTGTGGCTCCTGGTTGGGAGCAGACAAAGGCAGCAACGCGATTTGCCACTGGCAGGATATCGTTCCAATCCGCACCGCTTAAACGCCCGGCAATACAGGTGGCAGTAAAACTGTCCCCTGCCCCAACCGTATCGGCAAGTTTTACTTTTACAGGATCCGACGAATGCCACTGGTTGCCTTCGAGCAACTTGGCCCCACGATCGCCCATGGTAAAAATCACCGCATCGAGCTTCCAATAATCCAATATATCCTGGCATGCCATTTCGTGTGTTTCGGAACCCAAGGCGAGTAATTCAATAAGTCTGTCTATTTCTTCATCGCTCACTTTAAGAATGGTGGCATGAGATAAACACAGTTCAATTATTTCACGGGTAATATAAGGCTCACGGATATTTACATCGTAGACACGCATTTTCGACTTGGGAATAATTTTAATCAAATCTTCAAATACTTTTATATTGGGCTCATCGCGCAAGACGATGGAACTATAATAAAGGCCGGCTAATCCAGGCAGGTCATGATAATAAAGACCGCCGACGTTGATGTGGTCCCAGGCAACATTGTCTCTTATCGTAAAACTCGGTACTCCAGCACTATCCACTTCGACATCGACCCGGCCAGTGGGATAATCGACTTCGGCAATGCCGGCTGTGGAAATTTCGTTCTTCGCCAGGTGATCGAGTATTTCCTGGCCATCGTCATCTTTACCCACTGCGGAAATAATAATACTATGTACGCCCTGCGCATCTAAATGGAAAGCAACATTGGCCGGTGAGCCACCGAGTTGTTTACCGTCGGGAAAGACATCCCAGAGGATTTCACCAAAGCAGAGAAAAATCATACGCTATGCTTATCCTGATTCACCCAAGGTATCGCTTGGTAATGTGAGTCATGAAATACTGCGGGTCCAGATCTGATCCGGTCGCATCGGTCAAAATTTCATCGTATGTTTTTGACGAGCCGAGATTTCTGAGGTTTTTATTGAGCCATGAATTGAGTGCGATGAAGTCACCATTGGCAATTGTCGATAGACAGTCGGAATTTTCTTCTTTTGCTTTTGCGAATAATTGCGCCGCTGCCATTGCTCCAAGAGAGTATGTCGGAAAGTAGCCAAAGCCTCCGAATGCCCAATGTGGATCCTGCATACAGCCATCGGCATAATCGTAGTCGCCATTTTTCTTTGTTGATAGACCAAAGAATTCCTGCATATAGGACTCCCATGCTTCGGGAATATCCGCCACTGTCATTTCACGGGAAATAAGCTTTTTTTCAATTTCATAACGCATCATAATATGCAATGGATATGTCAACTCATCCGCATCGACCCGGATATAGGATGGCTTAACTTTGAGATAGAGCATTTCAAGATCCTCATCCGTATCCAATCCTTTCAGGGTCCAGCGTTCTTTGAGTTTCGGTAAAAGGAAGCTGGTGAACTCCCGGCTGCGGCAGGCCTGCATTTCCATAATAAGTGACTGGCTTTCATGAATCAACATACCGCGCGGATGACCAACAGGCTGGTCAAGATAATCCTTGGGTAAATTTTGTTCATACATCGCATGGCCTGTTTCATGAATAACACCCATAATTGATGAACCGAACTCATCCGTATTATAACGTGTGGTAATGCGCACATCTTCTGGCACGCCACCGCAGAAAGGATGGTGACTTACATCCAAACGACCATGATCGAAATCGAAACCAATATGCCCCATGATTTCCAGGCCAAGTGATTTCTGATCCTCGATACTAAATACCTCATCGAAATCGAAGCTCTTGAATTCCTTTTCCTGTTTTTCCAGAACGGTGGGAATTAAGTCGATGAGAAATGGTTTTACCGTGCCAAATATCGTATCGACACGTTCTGTACTGAGTCCTTCTTCATAGCCATCCAACAAGGCATTATATGGCGAGAGGCCATAGTGTTGAGCTTTTATATCCGCCTCTTCGATAGCGAGTTCCAAAACACTTTCGAGTGCCGGCTGAAATTGTTTCCAGTCGTTTTCATGGCGTAGCTGGCGCCACAAGTGTTCGCAGTTCATGGTTATTTCAGTTTGCTTGGCAACAAAGTCCGATGGTAATAGCGTGGCGGCTTCGTAGCGCCGCTTCATGCACGAGAGGTTTGCCGCATCCCAGCCGCTCAGGTCGTCATCTTCGGCTGCTTTGAGCTGTTCACCAACAGTGCTATCGGTAATCATCTCATGGGTAATTTTGCTGAGTGTGCCCATTGCTTTGGAACGGGCATCATTGGCACCGACAGGCATCATTACCGCCTGGTCGACATAGGCAATGGAACCCAGGTGATTTAGATTGTATAAGGTGCTAAATGTTTCTTTAAGCTTTTCATAGGACATATTAGCTGCCAGCTTCTTCTTTCAACTTCTCAATGATCACAGAGTTTTGCTGATCTCCGGCAAATAAACAAGCGCCATAGCCAAAGCCTTTCAGTTTGTTTGTCCATTTTATACTGCCATCACTATCATCGAGACAAAAGAGGTGTCCGCCGGCATAGGCAAATACGCAGCCATTTTCTCTATATATATTTGTCAGAGAGGTCAAACTTTTCAGTTGTACTTCCCAGATTACTTCGCCATCTTCCTGATTCAAACAAGCAACTCGGCCAGACATACCTATAAATATTTTTTCCATAGTTCCCTCACTTTTAATTTAATCAGATTAGATTTTCTTCTGCGTATGCAACTGCGTTTTCAAAGATAATTGTACCAGCGCCTTTTTCTGGAAGCCCTGCAGTGATTTTATTTCGTGTCCACTGCGGATGATTGTATGGCGAGAGGAATGCTTCGGGATGCGGCATAAGACCAAATATACGACCGCTTGGGTCGCAGATACCAGCAATGGCATTGGTCGAGCCATTGGGATTGGCAGGAAATCGCTTTGTGGCTTTTCCTGATGCATCAGCGTAGCGCAGAGCCACCTGGTTATTTGCCTCAAGCTTATCCAGAATCTCATCATTCAAGGTAACAAATTTTCCTTCGCCGTGGCGTATGGGTAGCTCGATGCTATCGCAGCCTTTAGTAAAGATGCAGGGTGATTCGGGATTTGCAGTTAAGTTTACCCAGTCATCGCGAAAGACATTGCTGTTATTTTGCGCCAGGGCTGCTTGCACGACAAAGAACTGATCGTCTACCGCGGGTACCAAACCGAGCCGGGCCATGGTTTGAAAACCATTACATATACCGATGATCAGTTTTCCATCATCGATAAAGCGCTTGAGCTCATCGCCAATCTGGTATTTTAAGCGACTGGCAAAAACTGTTCCAGCACCGAGATGATCACCGAACGAGAAGCCGCCAATAAAGACAAGGATCTGATGCTGATGAATGATACTATGGTCATCGGCCAGATCCGTAAGGTGCACCTGGGATACTTCCGCACCAGCCTGCTCAAAGGCTATAGCCGTTTCTTTCTGGCAGTTAAGCCCGAAGCCTGTGATAATTAATGCTTTTACTGACATGTCGGTTTCCTAGGCATTTTTTAAAGTTTCTTTGTATGATGCTTGAATGGAAAATGGGTCCAGACTGGCAATGACGTTTTCATTCATGGAAATTTCCAAACCGTGCATATTTGAAACCGTACCAATTTCACCAATTGCCATACCGGCAAAGAGGCTTTCAAAGGCATCTTTGTTTGCTACTGGAACCGTTACAATAAAACGACTGTTCGATTCGCTGAATAAAAGTTCTTCGGCACTAAGCTCTGCATCGACTGGCAATTTAGCAAGATCTATCACTGCACCTATGCCACCAGCAAGCGATGCTTTCGACAGTGCAACAGAGAGTCCGCCAATCCCGGGACTGATAATCGAATGGCATAATTCCTGGTTAATCGCCGCATGCAATTGGGCATAAAGTTTTACAGCAGTTTCCGCATCGACAGTGGGAACCGCATTGCCCATGAAGCCGCGCATGCTGTAGTATTCGCTGGCACCCAGTTCTGCTTTGGTATTTCCAAGTACATAAATCAGGTCGCCATTTTCCTTAAAGTCGATGCTGACGGATTTCGATACATCATCGATTTTCGAAATTACACTGTAGAGCAATGTGGGTGGTACCGATATTTTTTTACCGCCCTTTGTGCTGTCGTTTTTCATGGAATCTTTTCCAGAAATACAGGGCACATTATAGGCTGTGCAATAATCATAGAGTGCTTTGTTGGCTCGTACCAACTGGGCCAGCTTGTATTGGCCATCGGGGGTTTTCTCGCTCTCGATAGGATCCGGCCAGCAGAAATTATCGAG
>JABSQK010000627.1 GCA_013215875.1 Lentisphaeria bacterium | reverse complement strand
GTCCTATATGTTTGAGGGAAGAACGCAAACCGAAAACGCTATGTATATAAACGAAAGGAATCACGAACTCTATGAACTATGAACTATGAACTATCGTTTAATCTAAACTGTTCTGGCACACCGGGCATGTAGGCTTCGGGGTCAGGGAAGTAACTGGCGATTGTCGGCCAAATTTGAGCACCCTCGAATTCCCAATCGTCATAGCCGCATAACCATAGAAAAAGTTCGGCTACGGTCTGGCAATCTTGCCAGGACTCCATAAATGAATTCTTCATCCTGAAGTTTTTCGTTCGTATATCCAGGTCTGCTTCCACAATCCAGTCCCGTTTGGGTGGGGTCGTGCGGCGATACTCATACTTTAGCATATTGCGGATGCCTGTTCGCGTTGAAACTGTTGAACGATGCCAGATGTTGTGATGCATGATGATAATAGTACCCGCGGAGCATGGGGTTGCCAGTGTGCCTTTAATATTACCATAATGCCGCATATAGGTATGTTTCATTTCGATGTATTGACTGCCTGGCAAAATGTCGGGAGGTCCCAATTCCTTTGGTGTCTCTTCAGGTAAATAAAAGATCAGGAGGTAATTCAATTCATTCTTAAACTGTACACCTCCATCGCGATGCCAGTGCCCCAGATCTGCTCGTGGACATTCCGCACGGTGATTCATCATCAGGGTTGGCAGTAGAAAATCCTTACCCATCAGTGAGCGGGCGACGCCTGCTGCGGCGGGATTCTTTAAAACATTGTCTATAAAGAAATCCTCTCTGCAAATTTTTGTTGAATTCCATTCGGGATTTTCATCTAGAAACGCAACTGCCTTTTGGTTCGTTTCGGGGTCGACGACGCCATCAAGGATAATGTAACCATCCCTACAGAATTCGATAACCTGTGAATCGGTCAAGGTCGGTTCGCAATCATAGGGTATTTCGCTTGGCATGGCTACTCCACCTTTTCCAGAACAAATTCACAACCAATCATATAATGCTTGCCATAATCCTTCTGCATGGCCATTTCAGGAAATCGTATGACCCGCCAGCCATCTTGCATGGCGGCATGAACGGTCTTGTAAGGCCAGTCTTCTTCATCTTCAGGGCCAGGGTCCTGGCCTTCTTTGGTGATGATATTCATCGCAATGACATCGGACATAACAGTGCTGTGGTTCGTAAAAAGGTAGAGCAGTGTCTGTGTCTTACGATTCTTCCAATGGTCTAAAACCGCTTCGAGGTCTTCCTTGGACAGTTTGCCTTCTTGCTGTTTTTCTATGCAGCTTTTTATTTGTTCTTCTACTTGGGACATCGTTATTCTTCCTTTTGACTGATGCAGAATAAACTAGTATGGATCGAGTTGTAATCAACAGGGCAATTTTTTTTATATGCAGGAACCTGCTTTGCCTATCAAGTAGATCATAGATGCGCTAGCCGCTTTCGGAGAAAGAGGCCTACTTAATATCTCACGGTTATTGAATCGCGAATCGGGACAAACTAAACCTGGCGACAGCTTCCTAGTTTAATAGCAAATGAGATGATCTGGTAGCTACTAATTTTCCTTGAACTTTTCTTTTCAAACCGCAGCTATTCACCGATCGTAAATACTTGCGGTTGAATTGCTGGACAGACTAAAAACCATTCATATATTAATAGTCATGACTAATAGAGACATACAAATTTGTTCGCACGTGGAAGCCATTGAGTTACTAAAGCAGGATACAGACTTTCATGTAATCAGCATACGCGATCGCTCCGCCATCGGCGTTGAGTTCGAAATCGATCCCTTGCTAAAAGATGTATCATCGATTACATATTATTTTGATGACATCCACGAAACCACCGACGGTAAAGAACTGCCCGCGAAGAAAAAAGTCGAGGAAATTCTCGATTGGAGCACGGATAAGCAACGGATTATTGTTCATTGCAACGCTGGTATGGGCCGATCACCGGCCATTGCCTATCTTATTTTGTGCCAGGATATGCCAGCGGCTGAAGCTATTGCAATATTAGAGCCTGAGCGCCATATCCCAAATCATGTCGTCCTTAAACTGGGTACGGAATTGCTTGGGGATGACGAGATCTGGACGGAGTTTGAGACCTTCATGACGAATGATCATTACGCTAAAATTATCGACAAGGTCAGATCGTACTCAAATCATCGCTAATCACCGAGATAGCTGATCGGTAGTCACTTTCTACGAAAGTGACTAAATAGTAAATCATGCGATGGCCACTTTCAGAGAAAGAGGCCTACTTTTACATGACACAAAGCAAGAGAGTAAAGTGGACGAAGAGCAAATTATTGAAGAAGCACGGGGAATGATAATCTGGGGAGATCGAGAGGATGATGTTCGCGACTTTCTTCAATCAAAGAATATTGGATCGATGCAAATTAATGAACTGCTAAAGGAATTTAAATCGGACCGGCATAATGAGATCAGACGGGTGGGAGTTAAGAATATTGTAATTGGTGTACTGCTCGCATCGGTTCCTGTTATCACCTTAATTATCTTTTTATTCATGGGACTCATCTACATAAAGATCATGGTAATTGCTATTGTAATAGGTGTATATGGCCTCTACAAAATTTTGGACGGTTTGATGAAAACCCTTAATCCCTCCAGTACAAAAGGAAGCTTAACAGATATAATGAATTAAATCTGCAGCATCATCGCCCAATTAATCTGTAAAAAAATAAAAGTAAACAGCCAATCTCTCCTTGTCAAAATAAATCTATTTATAAGCAAAAACTGTCATTCCATCATTGCTGTTGACTGTTAAATTGAGTATGATATGGTCTTTTAGCGTGATTATAAGATTTAATTACTTTTTTTGCTTTATTTAAAATAAAATGAGCCTAATTACGTTTATTGATAAATATGTGCAAAATAAAATCAGGTTTTATTGTTAAAACGTGGAACTTCTAAATTTTATAGGTTTCGAACTTAGTGAGGTGGAATAGACTAAGGGCATTAAACGAAGGATAAGGAAATGAATCGGACTATTCGAAAAATTGCTCTAATACTGTCACTATTACCATTGTTCACCTGTTCAATTTGGGCTGCATCCGCTTCGGGTCCAACATCTTCCGACGACAAGATAGGTCGTTACGCAGCGATACTTGGAACCAACCGCTTATCGAAAGATGCCAATGACAAAACCGGGCATTTGCTAATAAAATTGGCTGCTCAAATTAAACCGGATAATGATCTTCTCTTGCTTACCCAGGCCTACATGGAAAAGAATAAGGCAATTGATGCTATAAAGACCAAGCTTACAGAACCTATTTTCTGCAAATTGCTTTCTAAACGAGCTACTGCACTGATGGAAACTTTAGCAAAAAACAGCAAGCAGGGCCCTCTAGCGTTGGTTTATCTGCAAACAGCTGAGCTCTTATACCCAACGAGTAAAGCAACTATTTTAAAGATCACAAAATTAATTTCTATGGGGTTCACTAATGACTTAGGTTTTACCAATGACCTCGCGAAAAATCTTGCTGTGGATTTGAATTTTCCCGAATTATTTGGAGATCCTGAGCCAATGGTCGTGATGAAGCCGCTTAAATTGAGCAAAAGTGAGATTAAGATTTTCAAAGCAGCTTTGGCCCTTGGCACCAAACGATTAAACAAGGAATGGTCAGACAGTAAGGGTTTAACCTTGATTCGTCTGGCTGGTTTTCTCAAGCCGCTTGATAGCCAGTATTTATTGAGCGTGGGTTTAATGTTGCGTGGCCAAAAGCTCGATCCGTTAAAATTGACCATGAACGAGACTCAATTACTCGAGCTCATGCTCACTCGAGCCGCCAGTGTTGCCAAGAGCAAGAGTCAAATAAGACAACAAGAAGCACTGCTCTTTTACAAGATAGTCCTTCTTTTTAATCCCGAATCCAAAAAAGCATTAGTTGGTGAATTGAGATTAAACAAGAAGGGCCTTGAGAGTAATTTGGAAGATCTGCTAAATATGTCCATGAGCTCGGTGGATACAGAAGCCTCAGCAAAACCGACTAAAAGTCTCATGCCAGTTTGTCCAGCTTACTTGCTAAAATATAAGCGTGATCTGGATCGTGGAAAAGAAGGCATACTTGTGGCTAATTGTGATGATTATTTTACTCTCTATGTCAATGGCAAGAAGCTTATGGGCAGAGGCAGAGAGCTTATAACTGAAGAAGCCGAGTCGAAAAAAATTAAATTGAAACCCGGCGATATTTTAACGGTTGAGGCAATTGATGAAGGCGGTCGTTGGGGTTTCTCTAGTATGTTTGGCACAAAGAACAAACTTTATTTTTCTACAAACGCAAGTTCATGGAACGAATACAGACCTAAGGATTCTGGCAAGTGGTGGATAACGAAAGGCATGACAAAGGATGATTTGGGTGCCTGCAGAAGAGGAAACAATCGGAAATGGAAACATAATGTTGATAGAGTGGTGGAAGGTATAAGTTGTGACGAAGCCATATGGGGTTCAAGTGGCGGGACTAGGAGTACTGTTTATCTCATAAAGCTTGTGCAGTACGAAGACCTCAAGCCATTGGATTTAATTTCCAGAAAAGCAAGCTACACAGCGAGCTCGGTGTGGGAAGGACTTGACCCTCTACCATCTTTACTGTCACTTAAAGGCAAAATGCATGGCAGGGGCGCAATGGCATTTCACACGGATATCCAGGATAAGCCCTACATTATAATTGATCTTGGTAAACCCAAGGCCTTTAGCCTAATAGAAATTCAGAACATAGCAGGTGAGTTGCAGAGGCGGGCAAGCGGTTTAACAGTTTGGACGTCTTCAAGCAAAAAAGGACCTTATAAAGAATTGTGGAAATCTGAAGCAGTCAAAGCTTTATATACGATAAAATTGACTAAACCTTTAAAAACCAGATATATAAAAATTGGCATAGACCGAAAAGATTATTTCCACTTGAAGCACGTCAAATTTCTTGCCATGCCAAAATAAAACAGAACTAGTCGGCCACTAAGACGACTGGCATTTGCCATTTACTTCTGCGAAGCACCATGTAAGTTTTTAAGATATAAGCTAGATGTATTTAAATATGATTATATCGTAGTGATACTTAATCTAGCGAAAAAGAAGGGACTGGAAATGAATCGAACAATTCATAAATTAGTATTATTCTCTATTCCATTTTTCTCCAGTACCATTTGTGCCGCATCTGGACCAACAGCTTCCGATAGCAAGATTGGTCATTACGCGGCTATTTTTGGTACCAATCGCTTGGCTAAAGACCCCACAGACAAAACAGGCCATTTGCTGATTAAACTTGCGCATCAAATAAAACCCGACAATGATTTGCTCTTGCTGACCCAATATTATATTGAAAAAAATAAGGCGATAAAGCCGGTAAAGACAACGTATACTAGCTTGGAATTTAGCGGCTTGCTTTCAAAACGTGCAAATAGTCTGCTCAAAGAATTATCAATGAATCGCAAAGTGGGTCCATTGGCTTTGGTCTATCTACAAACAGCGGAAATTTTTAACCCCACGAGTAAATCAATCATTTATAAAATTACAAAATTAGTCTCCTATGATTTTATGACTGAGCTGGGATTCACCAATGACCGGGTGAAAAACCTGTCTGTGGGGCTGAATTTTCCAGGTTTATTTAAAGATGCAGAACCTTTAAAAGTGAATCCGGGTCTCAAATTGAGCACAAGTGAAAAAAAGATTGTGATAGCTGCTATAGCTTTGGGGACAAACCGATTGGTTAAGAATGCCGGAGACGAAATGGGATTAACCTGGATTCGTCTGGTCGGGTTTCTGAAACCCGATGATAAGCAATATTTGTTAACTGTGGGATTATTAATGCGTAATCAAAAGCTTAGTCCTTTGAAGCTTACTATGAGTGAGGGCGAGCTAATAAAGCTAATGTTAGCAAGGGCAGATAGTCTAGTGGCAAAGAGCAAGAGCCAAATAAGAAAACAGGAAGCGCTGCTTTTTTATAAAGTGGCTCTCTTAATAAATTCAGATTCCAAAAAAGCCGTGATAGGTGAGATGAAATTAAAAATGAAGGGTATAGAGGGAAGTCTGGAAGCGCTCTTAAACCAAAATATGAATTCCACTTCTTTCAAAACAACTGCATCCAAAAAACAAAAGAAAAGCCTTACCGTAGTCTGTCCATATAACTTGAAAAAACATAAAGCGGAACTCGACCGTGGTAAAACTGCCACCCTTGGGGCGAATTGTGATGACGAATTTATTCTTTATGTCAACGATAAAAAAATGCTTGTGGGAAAATGGGAAGAAGTACCTACGCGCCAGGTGCTGTTAAAACCGGGTGATATCATTACTGTGAAGGCAATCGATCATAAAGGCGAGTATGGCTTATCAGTTATATTTGGTGACAAAGATCATCATTATTTTTCCAGCAACTCAGATAGCTGGTGGGAATATAAACCCTGGGCAAAAAGTAATTGGTGGAACACAAAGGGATTGAGAAAAAGCCATTTGAAAGATACTAGAAATGCACCAGAACAAGGGTGGAAAGAGCTGCTTGAAAAAGAAATGGGCGCTAAATGTAAGGAAGCTATTTGGGGTGCTGGTAAAGAAAAAAGTACGGTATACCTGATTAAAGTTGTGCAGTATCAAGACCTCATAGATAACACGGCCAAAAAGTGAGCTTATTTTTTTGTTTTAGCTTTATTTTTAACAAGTTAATAGGCACTCCCTTGCAAAAAATATTTAAAGCAGCACTTTATAAAGACTTGTATAATTTTATATAAAGACAATAGTATATTAAGAGTATTAACGATTAGGAGTAATATATGAGCCGATTTAACATTTTCCTTTACCTTTTCCTCGTTTGTAGCATATCCATACCTGTTAGTGCTGCAGATGGAAAAAAGAAAAAAGATAAATCTGCGAAAGAAAAGGGTCCCCGAGTCAAACTTAAGAGCCGAGAATGGACCGTTGGTGAAAAAAAGTTCAAGGCACTTTTGGTAAAACAAAAGTATGAGAAAAAAGTGTGGTTGATCTTGGATGAGGGCAAAAAGATAATTGTCAGTTACAAACGATTAAGTCAGGGTGATAAGGACTATTTAAAGGCGGTAAAGGAAGCGTACGAAAAAGTAGAGAAAATGATCGCTAAAATAGAAGCCGATAAAAAACGAGAGGCAGCCAAGCATTCCGGACCCGGGCCATTGTTTACACCAGGGAACCAAGGCAAAGTCATACCAGAAGCCTACAAGCACTATGCCCTAAATACCAATCTGCAAACTCTGAATCAAAAGTTGGGACCGGACTACGACTTTTATCACAAAAATGATAAAACCCCTAAAGTATTTCCAGAGGTTCATATTCGTGATCCTAAGGGAGAACGTATTGGTGTCTATTTGCATGGCGCACCGGATATTAAAAATCGGGATACCTGGAATGCCACGGACTGGACGGGTATGTCCGGGCAGGTAATTTATTTCCCGGACAACGCTGGTAACCCGGGTATGGATCGGACCGCCCTGTGCTGGTCTCGGCATGGTGAAAACCTGCCAAAGGGCAGTAAGAAATGGTTTAATTATTATCAGTTGCATCCCACCCGTTCACGAGCGATGGCAGCCTATGGTTGGTGGTGTGCCAATCCAGATCCGGGCATAGCTAACTGGCCGCGTTCCAGTTTTCCGGTTGCTACTATGCGCTCTCGCGTGGCTTGGTCGCTCATGGGCCTGGTCGCCTTGCGCAATGGTGTGATAGGCTCCACTCACTGTGGAAATGGGGGCAATGAAAAATTTCCCTACATGCAATTACCGCCCAATAAAATTCCCATGGATATTTGCATATCTAATAACAATGAGTTTGCGTTTGTAGCAATCTGGGATGTTAAAGAAATCAAAGGTCAGATTGCCGTGATTGCGATAAAAGCGGGTGCACACAGGTGGACCTTGCCAGGCCTCGGCCATTCGGCCATGAAACTTTTAGGCTTTATAGATCTGGATAAAATGAAAGCGCCTATGCACATCGTCACTGCGGCGGATTTCGTTGTCTGGAGTTGGGCACCGGGAGGTAAGCTGTATACTCCAGAGGAGCAAAAAGCCTGGGCGAAAAACCCGCCTTATTCGACCAATGGCTATGTCATGGTTTCTTCACGTGAAGAAGACTCTGTTGCCATTATAGACCTAAAGCCGCTTTATGGCTATTTCCGTAAAATGTACAGCGATCCCAAATTATTTGCTACAACCGAAGAAACGGGTGAGGCAAAAGATAAATGGCCCTTTACTTTTGAGATAGCCAAAGAAGCGAAACCCACCCTAATTCGTTATATCAAAGCCAAACGTCCCACGGCCATAGCTGCAGGCTTTGAAGGCGGCAACGGTACACAGTTGCGTGAATTTAAACACCGGGCGTTTATAGCTCAGGAAGATGGTGAGTTGCTGATTCTCGATACCAGTCCTTTCTATAAAAAAAAGGCACCCAAAAACTCCAAACTTAAAATTATTCAGAAGTTGCCACTGGGTGGTCGCAATCCCACCTGTATTGCCTTGGGGCGAAACTCATGGCCCACTCAGCGCTTGAGCATTGTCTTAAGAGGCGATCGCATGGTCGTACAAGTGCAGGTAAATTCAAAAAAGGCAGTTGTCATTAAACGCTTGCAGGACAAACGCCTTAAAGATCCTGTCTGGGTAGAGTGCTGGACAACACGCGGTGCGCAGGGATTTTCCATCGGCGATTTTAATGGCAAACAAATCGTTAACTATATTTTTGATCCTGTTGATTCATGGGGCAAAAAGTATTTTGGCGGACTCGGCAAAGATGGTAAAGCAGATTTCGAATGCACGGGCTCAGTATCATATCCCGGCCGCCCATTCATGATTTCCACAGCCGAAATTCCGTAAGTTTAGTTAATCTTCACTAGCATTTTTTAGTGCTATTATTGGTGGATATCCTTGCTGAACTTATATCTCTAGTGCGAGGTCTGTTCCCTTTGGCCAATTTATTTCAATTTATTGAAATAATAATACTTGAAAGGTTGAAGTTTTAGGTTCGACTATGTAAATGTCTGCTCATTTTTATATGGAGTATTAGACTAAACATAAACAAAGGATTCAGGATATGAACCGATCGATTCATAAATTAGTATTACTGTTCTCATTTCTAATTTTTTCCTGCTCAATTTGGGCCGCATCCGGCCCAACATCCTCCGATGACAAGATCGGTGCTTACGCAGCAATTCTCGGAACCAATCGCTTGGCGAAAGATCCCAATGACAAAACCGGGCTTTTGCTGATAAAACTGGCAGCTCAAATTAAACCTGAGAATGATCTGCTATTGCTCACTCAGGCCTACATGGAGAAGAATAAGGCAATTGATTCGGTAAAGACCAAGCTTACAGAACCTGTCTTCTGCAAATTGCTTTCAAAACGAGCCACTACCCTGATTGAAACTTTAGCAAAAAACAGCAAGCAGGGCCCATTAGCTTTGGTTTATCTACAAACAGCTGAGCTCTTATATCCCGCGAGTAAATCAACTGTGTTCAAGATCACAAAATTAGTCTCTCTAGGTTTCCTCGAAGAGCTTGGTTTTACTAGTGATCTTGAGAAAAACCTAGCCGTGGGTTTGGATTTCCCCAAATTATTTGAAGATCCTGAGCCGATGGTCGTGATGAAGCCTCTTAAATTGAGCAAAAGTGAGATTAAGATTTTCAAAGCAGCATTGGGCCTTGGCACCAAACGATTAAACAAGGAATGGTCAGACAGTAAGGGTTTAACCTTGATTCGCCTGGCTGGTTTCCTCAAGCCGCATGATAGCCAGTATTTATTAAGCGTGGGTTTAATGTTGCGTGGCCAAAAGCTCGATCCGTTGAAATTGAGCATGACCGAGACTCAATTACTCGAGCTTATGCTGACTCGAGCTGCCAGTATTGCCAAGAGCAAGAGTCAGTTGAGAAAACAAGAGGCCCTGCTCTTTTACAAGATAGTCCTTCTTTTTAATCCCGAATCCAAAAAAGCTTTGCTTGGTGAGATTAAATTAAAAAAGAAGGGTTTGGAGAGCAGTTTGGAAGATCTGCTAAATATGTCCATGAGCTCTGTGGATACCGCTGGTGCACCAAAAATATCCAAAAGCTTAAAAGCGTTTTGTCCCTCTTACCTGGGAAAATTTAAGTCTAATTTAAACAGGGGCATCACCGGTATTTTACATGGAAATAGTGATAATTCGTTTAGTCTTTATATCAATGGAAAAAAAAGATTATCGTCCGAAAATCCGAGAAAGGAAATCAAGCTGAAACCTGGCGATATCATTACGGTAAAGGCAGAAGATTTTGGAAGTCCTTTTGGCTTTGCAAGCGTATTTAGTAAAGATGAAAAACGACTTTTTTCTACCCTCTCAAGCACCTGGTATGAATATGAACCCAAGAAACCTGAGAAATGGTGGATTACAAAAGGCATGACTCGAGATGATTTAAGCCCCGCTTTTACGGGAACGAATCAGTTTTTGAAAGACGAAAAATTGGAAGGTTGTCTCGAATCCATCTGGGGTAAGGGCGGGTCTAAGAGTACTGCTTATTTGATTTATGTTGTTCAATATGAAGACCTCATGCCAAACACCATGAAATGGATCTCTCAAAAAGCCACATATAAAGCGAGCTCTCAGTACCAGGGTCCTCCTCTGGCATCCTTACTTTCTTTTGAAGACAATATCGCCGATTATTCATTTCATACAGATGAGGAAGATCAGCCAAACATCCTAATTGACCTTGGTAAAGTTATGGCTTTGAGCCGTATTGAAATTCAAAACCGCTGGTTTCCTAAGAACGAATCTAGGAAAGTGAGAAACCGTTCGAAAGAATTGACGGTTTGGGCTGCTTCTAAAGAAAAAGGCGTGTATAAAGAACTGTGGAATTCACCACATGGTAAAATTTATTATCAGGTTGATTTACCAAAGCCAGTCAAAGCCAGGTTTATCAAAATTGGCTTAAAACACCGCAACTTTTTTCATCTCAAACACGTAAAAATCCTCGCATTGCCTTAATAAAACTGCAGCTTACGATTTATGAATATGAACACAGCATTGCAAGAGCTGGGTGCTCATGAGAATCTTCTAAGCGATAAAGAGAAAACTGAGCTCGATGAAAATGGCTTCACTTTGTTTCACGATATGATTTCCAAAGATGAACTTCAGGAATTTCGCGAGCGCTTTGAATTTTTAATTGAGAAAGAAGGTAAGCATGCCGGTTGTGAATTGGGTAAAAAAAATCTGCAGCCTTCTCGACTGCTTGCCAACGTTTGCAATAAGGGCGAGATTTATGACAAGGTTTATACCAACCCTCGTCTGCTTGCCGCAATTCACTATGTTTTAAAAGACGATTTTCACATCTCCTCATTAAATTCCCGTGATGCTGCACCGGGCAAAGGGCATCAGGCATTTCACCAGGATGGTAAACCAGCAAAAGCAATCGGCGACTATAATGTTTGCAACAGCATCTGGTTGCTCGATGACTTTACACTTGAGAACGGCTGCACCCGCCTGGTGCCGGGCTCCCACAATTTTTTTAAAACACCAAAGAGCGCCATGGATGATCCAAAAGAAAAACACCCGGATGAAATTTATCTCGTCGCGCCTGCTGGAACTGTCTGTGTATTTAATTCACATCTCTGGCATGGTGGTACGATAAATACCACAGAGAATCCCAGACGCGCACTGCATTGTTACTTTACCAGTCGCACAGAGAAACAGCAAACCAATCAAATGGAACACATGCGCCTCACAACATGGAAACGCCTCTCTCCAGCCGCACGCTATATTCTGGGCGTTGATACAGAGTAGCTTCCTGGGACCGCGCCCGGCTCGAGCCTGTGTGAAAAACACCTTAGTGATCTTGTTTTTAGTTTATTTAAAATCCTATTTCCTTTATGATTTATTATGGAGTATATAAATGAAATTTATTAAAGGTGTACAACGGGATGAGGTGCTGCTTC
>JABSQK010000626.1 GCA_013215875.1 Lentisphaeria bacterium | reverse complement strand
TCTTGAATCTTTTCCTTGTCATCACCATCAGCTTGTGCCAATAGCTCATTGTATTTTTCTAGACTGTTATCGATAAACTTAATGTGTCGTGCTATTTTCTTCTTGTTATAATTGTTCTTCTTCGAATTTTGGGCTCTTAATTTGGTGCTATCACCAGCGATTAGCTTACCTCCATTGGATCAAGTTTATTTGCCATATCTCATTTAATTATTTAAATGAGATAAAATTATTACTTGATCTTTTAGAGTGGCACAAATAGAACCGTTATATCCACACATATATCCTTCTTGCATAAAATTATCTCGAATTAACTATCGGGATTAAGCTTTTCCTTATTAATTTAGCAAACCTGCTAACAAACAGTAAATTATTTTCAGTGATCATAAATGACCTTCCAGAAATATACAAAAATCTTTTACCTTCTATTTTTCATAAAACAGCTATTTCAGAGACTTTAAGTACATGCGACAATTGTGCTATGCTTTGTTCCTCTAAAAAGCCCTCAAAGGAGGAATCCAAAGCCGAGTTTAATCAAACATTTAAATGTTGTACTTATCATCCTGATATTCCCAATTTCTTAGTTGGAGGGATTTTGTATGATATGACTGATGAAATAACTGATGGAAAACAAAGAATAATTAAAGCGATTGAATCAAAGATTTCGTCCAGGCCTAACGGTGTGTATGCTCCAAATAACTATGTAGCCATGTATTCTTCAGGAGATGCGTTTGGCCATGCAGACTCAATGGGATGTCCATTCTATAATAAGCAAAATTCTAATTGCTCCATTTGGAAATATCGAGATAGCGTTTGCTCTACCTGGTTTTGTAAATATCAACAAAACGACCTTGGTCAAATATTTTGGAATGATGTTGAAGAGTATTTAGCAGAAATTCAGTCCAATTTGGTTGATTATATACTAATACAATTGGGCTTTAGTACAGCTAGTATTATGACTTTTAAGCAACATGGACATCTTGGATTCAGACATAAAATATTGACAAGCGAAGAGCAAGATAGTCTTCCAATGTCAGAAGAGGATTACAATAAAACATGGGGTACATGGGCTGGAAGAGAAATAGAGTTATACAAGTCATCGTATGATATTGTAGCAAATATGTCCAAATCAACACTTAGAAGTATTAATGGTGTGGAGAGCGAATTCTATGAAAATAAAATTCAAAGTTCATATTTAAACAAAAACATGTTACCTCCAATTTTAAAATTAAACACGTTGAAAAAGAGTAATGTTCGGCCGTTTAAAAAGGAAGGGTTAGATTTTATAGAGATATCATTATTCAATGACGAAAATGCTAAACACTTACCTGTAAAAGTACAATTTCCAGCATCATTAGTAGAAAAATTTAATGGAACAAAGCCTTGGAGCGATGTTATTAACAACTCAAGTTTCGCACCTAGATCGATTTAATTAAGGTCCTGATATTCAAAGCTATTAGTTTTCACTAAAAATCCAAAATCTTCGACATTTGCTATTATTTGGCGTGTAATATATTCAATATCAATGTATTCAATTATTTTT
>JABSQK010000625.1 GCA_013215875.1 Lentisphaeria bacterium | reverse complement strand
GAACTTTTAAATTACTGATAAAAATCATACATTGAATTCTATCAACTAACTGCTAATCAAAGAAATCATAGCCAAAACCTACTTCGATCACTAGATAACACTACGGATATAAAAGTTAGCATCAAGTTATCATAAGCTCCTTTAGAAAAAGCAAATAAGTAAACAAACTAGACCTACACCTCAGTAAAAACAAGGCGTCAAAGTAAACAAAACGAAAAACTAGCTAATTTAATAATCACTCGCATCACCACACGGGTTTCGGTCCTTATTAATACCGCAAGAGCCGAAACCTTCCTTGGAGTAGTTCATATTCGTGATCAGAATAGGTCGAATCAGCCCTTGAACATCTTGATCAGAATAGTTAACACCTTCATCATTTCTAAAACCATTAGAGTTCAATTGACTTGCCAATTCGGACAAGGTCAATTTTGTATATTCTAAGCTTTTTACAAATCCGATAACGGTCATTTGATTTCCTTTGGTGTAAAGATAAGACGTAAAACTGAGCTATTAATTACAGAATTAACAATTCACTTGCAAAGTTTGGATTTAAACTCATTATATTGAGGACATTATAAAACCAAAAGCTATGAAAAAACTACTATTTATGTATTTAGCATTGGCAACATTTGGAATGATGTCAATGAGTTCAGACGAGGCATCTACGACTGTGAACGGCGAACAAAGGGAGTATGTTTATATCAAGCTAAAGAATGAATGCGACCATGCTGTAAAGTATGAGTACAAATACTCAGGAGGTGGAACTTCAGGTTCTTTGTCTGCTAATTATCAAAGACAAATCACATTACAAACAGGCGCGAAACTATACATTGATGGGAACTTCATAAAAGAAATTACAAAAGGGGATGACAAACAAATAATTGTCGCTTGTAGATAATAGAACACTAAATCAAGAAGGCCTCTTTCAGTTAATTCTGGGAGAGGCTTTTTCTGATTCTAAATGATAATCAATAAGCGTTTTCTAATGACTTGGCTGGTACCTATACAAAATATTTGATTTCTAATATTCCAGTCTCTGGTTTAATGACCGTTGACTTAATCCCAACAACATCATAGTGATAGCAATCCAGATAGGCTCCCAATGGAATTTGAAATGTACTCAGCTTATTTGCATCCATATCAGCCGCTATATCGCCGAACATAATTATACCTGTTGATTATTGAATCTTCATCAAAAGGATAAAACAATGGGTATTTAAATGCACAAAAGAGACCTTGCTGAGCATCATAAATGGTGTCATTACTCTGATGAATTGTTCCCACTGGATAATCGAACTTCCACCATACATCTGCTCCTAATCTATTTGCTTCAAGAGGTGTAATAAGGAATTCAACACTGTCTATTAAATTACCAAATTCATCCCAAGTACTATCGGCGTAATTCCAATAATTTTTGAAATTCATTGGTATCATTCCTTCCTCTGAAAAATTCGGATCAGTTACAAGAACATATTCTTCACCGCAACCATAACAGCCGACTGAACACGGTTCTTCTGGCTCCGGCACTTTGTCCTTTTTACAAGACGAAACGACTAGCATGGAACCCAGAATAACGACGATACTAAAAATTCTATTTATGTTATTCAAGGTCGACAAATTTAGATGAACTATACATATAATGTGTTGATTAAGCGAAGCGTTGAACACATCTTATGAAATTAAAAACCCGCCTTGGTTTTACGATTCCTATATACCGCCTATTTCTTTTCATTCAATTAATTTGAAATACAATTTTAATCCTTAATTTCCCCCTTATATTAATTGATAGCTAACCAATTCAAACAATATTTATTATGAATAGTAT
>JABSQK010000624.1 GCA_013215875.1 Lentisphaeria bacterium | reverse complement strand
TGCCGGGCATGAGAGATTTCTCATCTGGGATAATCGTATTATGTGAGATCGATTGTTTGTACCAGCCTTGATGCTGGGGCAGGGAATAGGTTCCGCCATTGCCAAAGTCTGGCGCTTGTATGCGATTGTTCGCATGGATAATAATGCCGAGGTTGTCCACATGGCCATGACTGCCACCATGAGGTCCAAAGTCCATATAAACACTAATGGGATCCGCTCCATCAGTTCTGAGAATGGCCATGCTAGGTGAGAGATTTATACTGCTTAAAGGTGGCGCAGTACCATCGGGCCAATCCGGATTGACTGCCAGATTGAGATCCCAGGCCCAGTTGGGTGAAGGATCGGCAGTAATTTTATTGGCAGTAAATAAGCCAGTGACTCGCTCATCTTTTGTGCGATTGAAATAAATTTCTGAACAGCTGGTGAAAACATTGATTGGGTGGCGATCATATATACCATCATTAAAACAGGGTATTTGGCCATCGGGATACATCATCTTTTGTCCCAGCGTAAACATGTCCTGAAACTTTTTATTCTCGTAGAGATTTATTCCGGAATTCCATGCGGCCTCAGATAAAAAGAGCAGCCAGCGCATAACGGCAAAATGGTATTGTTGAGAGGATTCCCACCACATACCATTTGGCAGAACGCCTTTTTCCATGAGAGCATTAAAACCAGCGGGTCCATTTATGGCATATTCCACCAGGGCATCATCATTGATTAACAACCCAGACAGACCCACACCTGTAATGATCGTTGCCTGGAAATTGCAGCCAACAGTTTGGTCCACAGACCAGTCTCCCGGGCCGATTGAGATGAGCTCGGCTATATCGCGAAAGTAATCTGTTTCAATATGTTCTTTTTGTTCGGGGTCTAAAAACCCGCCATCCCGAATGAAGTCGTAGGCCGCAGCCAGGGCAATCAGCATACGCACTTCATCGAGTGCTTCACGGCCAAGTCGGGCGCGATTGATTACTGGAATAGTTGGATTTAAATCTGCAAATTCCAAGAGTATTTTTGCTGCGGCTTTACCACAGGTTTCATCTGCATCGAGCGCATAGATCAGTGCCAGGTCGCGGGCGGCGTAAGCGCGACGTTCAAAGATCATGTAGCGCCACCAGGAATCGTATAGCCCACCGGAATAGACCTTGCCACATTTTGGGCAGACATGTTCGTGTGGTTTATCCGGATCGACAATGAGGTAGGCGGCATCTTCAGAGCAATTATAAAGTAAGCTTCCTTTTGCACCCTCTCGTGGCATGGCCAGGGGTTTCACTAACCAGGCATCCACAGCCTCTCTCGTTTTGAGATAGCTGCCACGCTGATATGTGCCAGGTTTTTTTCCTTCACTACGGATGAAATCCAAATCATCAGTTGAGAGAAAGAGAGAAGGTGAGGGCCTTTGTTCCAGTTCAAAATCTATGGGGGTATTCATCCATTCCTTTGTGAGATCACGTAATCAGTAATGTTCTCAATTGTATCGACCCAGATATCGCTTTCCTCAGTTAAACGCTTGCATAATAGATCCAGGTTTTCGCAGCTTAGCCCAATGCCATTTCCAGACGGTACATCATGAGCAACCATGTTTAACCAACTGCCAGTTTTTAAAGATGTATCAACGAGTTCATTTAGTTCATCTATCGACATTGAATCTACGCCTGTACCACATAGCACAGCAGCATCTAAATAGGCGGGATCATTCACAGGTTCTGAAAGGTAAGCTCGTCCGGCAATAAAGTGTTTGGCAACTAAAGGTACGTAACTGCGGCGATTTATACCACGACCGACATATGTCATTCCGCATGGATATGCAAATGTTTTTGGGGTGATACCCAGTAACTCTTCGAGTTTTTCATTTGCGCCAAGGATTTCTTCTTCCATCATCTCAAGGGTATAATCTTCTAAGGCAAACTCTTTTGCCCAGGGGAAGTTACAACTACAGGGATGGTTTACTGTATGATTACCGATCTCATGACCATTAGCCAGAGCCTGCTTCCATTCCTCTGGATATTTAGACAAGGCTCCAAAGCTCACATAAAATGTTGCTTTTATATTATGACGATCCAGAATAGCAAAACCATTTTCCACTTGTGTAAGTCGGGCATCGTCAAAACTTAAATTTATCGCACAGCGCTTTCCATCCGGCCAGGCGAAGGTTTTTTCTTCAGACATATATTACCTTTTCAGTTTCAGTTTTAGTTTTCAGAAACAAAATCTAGCACTTGGCTTTGGTAAATCAATTCACATAAGTAGTATGTGTGGACATGAGCTCTTACTTTATTGATATTACACTTGAATGTGTTATCATTTCAGAATTACATGCTAACTCTAAGGAAGAAAAATGGCAAATATGAAATATCTATTGTTCAGTACGATTTTGATACCTACATTTTTCATTAATAGCACAATTGCGGATGATAAAATGAAAGCGGAAATTAAACTGTCCAGAAATTTAGCTAAAACTCTGGCACTTGTATGCATGGTATATGCGGGTGATAACAAAGATAATTACCCCAATTCTATTGATGATATAATTAAGTATGACCCTGAGAATAAGAAGCTATATATGAAGATTAAAGTTAGATTTGAATATTTTGGAAAGGGAAAGAAATATCCCAGTATGTGGGGGCCAAACCGAAAGCCTGATATGACAAAGAAGGCCGAGGCCGTAGCTTATGACAAGATTTTATTGGAGAAATCGGACTCGACAGTTGTGTTGTTTACAGATGGTCATAACGAAATCCACAAGGCCGATAAATTGAAATCGTTGGGGATAATAATTAAGAAAGATAAAAAACTTGAGAAGCTCAAATAAAGATAAACACTTAAATTCAATTTATCTAGTTATGGAGAATTTATGAAACAAAAACATAGATCAGATGATCGTGGAAAAACGGATATTGGTTGGTTGAAAAGTTATCACAGTTTTTCCTTTGGGGAGTACTACGATCCTAAGAATATGCAATTTGGTCCTTTGCGGGTTCTTAACGACGATGTGATTGCTGCCGGAGCAGGATTCCCTACCCATCCGCATCGTGACATGGAAATTATTACTTACATGATTTCTGGAGCCTTGGAACATAAGGATAGTACGGGTAATAGTTCCACTATTCGCTCAGGCGATGTACAGGTAATGAGTGCAGGAACAGGGATTCGGCATAGCGAAGCAAATCCATCTTCAAGTGAAGAAACGCGTCTGATACAAACCTGGATAGAGCCCAATGAGAAAAATCTTACACCTGGCTGGGAAGAAAAAAACTTTTCTCAGAGCCTAAAACTTAATCGTCTTCAAGCCATTGCTTCAGGTGATGGGCGAGATGATTCACTGCAGATACATCAAGATGCAGTGGTGTATGCCAGCATCCTAGAGGCCGAAACACAGTTGGAACATGAGCTTGATCTAAGCAGGCAATACTGGCTGCAGGTAATTTCTGGGAATATGGACGTGAACGGATTAGAAGTGAGGGAAGGTGATGCTATGGCGATCAGCGCTGAGCAGGACTTAATATTCATTGCCAAAGAGCAGACAGAATTCCTTCTTTTCGATTTAGCATAAAGAGAATTATTGCTGATCTGAATTTCATTTTAGTTCAAGTCAGTTGCCATCACCGTATTTTCCAGACTGTTATTTTTGACTTAAAATCTTCAATTGCAATAAATACGAGAGGGAAACTAAGTCGCCACGTGCAATAAATCGGT
Organism: Lentisphaeria bacterium; assembly: GCA_013215875.1. Classification (GTDB taxonomy): domain Bacteria; phylum Verrucomicrobiota; class Lentisphaeria; order JABSQK01; family JABSQK01; genus JABSQK01. The sequence continues at coordinate 2,923 of JABSQK010000624.1, read as the reverse complement.
GAGAAAGATACTAAGTAACTACAAGCTAAGATTCGATTTGAGTTCATTTATAACAAGAAAATTATCTATTTTATAAAAATGAACTTGATAAATCATGAATAGTTTATAAAGTCCTATAGAGTCTTACGATTAAGTTTCATTAAATTATTTATTTGTAGATTCATAAAATGAACCAGTAAAGAAAGGTGGATTATAAATGAAAAAATCCCAAAGTAATATTACCTTAAAAATCACGAACGGTGGAATACTCAGAAAAAGGTCAACCACAAGTATCATCGATATGGCCATGAAGGGTATAAAGCCCGGTCCTTTGACAGTCATTGTCAATCCAGAAGATAAGACGACAATTTCTAAATAATAATTTCTTTAAGGTCCTTCCGAATTTCGGCAACAAGCTTCCATCCTATTTGAGGATTAGTTCCCATTCAATAGGTAATTTGTAATCAAGCGAGTAGATCAATTGCTTTTCTTTACTGTATTCCTATATTCAACTTAAAATTTTTAGGACAATGATATGGTAGCCGAAGCAAATTTATTCGAGGAATTTTGGGATACGACCACAATCGTTATTCGTTCAGTGGGTGAACGGACTGTTGATCTGTGCGAACAGAATTTGAGGGATCTTGGCTTTACAAAAATAATTCGTGTGGAAAATGTAAAACCCCTTTGTGATTGTTTACGTAAAGCAATGGAAATTGGCATCGAAGAGAATAGGAAATGGACTTTAAATCTCGATGCAGACGTTTTGGTGAGAGCGAGGGGCCTTCATGAATTATTAAAACTTGGACAAAGTACGCCAGAAGATGTATTTGCTATTCAGGCACAAGTTTTATGTAAGTTTTTCGGTGAAATAAGAGATGCTGGAAATCACCTTTATAGAACTGAATATATTAAGCATGCCTTGAATTTCATTCCTAAACAATTTGATGCCATACGTCCTGAAAGTGACATGATTAATGCAATGAACGAAGCAGGATACCTCAGTATGAAGCAGAATCCGATAACACTTGGTTTGCATGATTTTGAACAATATTATTGTGATATATACCGCAAAGCATTTATTCATGCATTTAAACACAAGAGGTATTATTTTAAACTTAGTCCTTTTTGGCGGTCTAAAGTTGATAGCGACCCTGACTACCATATAGCATTAAAAGGCTTTAGTGATGCAATCATGCATCTTGGAGATGTCTCAATTAACAAAGATCAGCAACAAAAACAAGCTGAAATTGCGATCAATGAATTATCTCTAAAAGAAAAAGATAGTTTAAGCTGCTTAATAGATGTTGATGATGTAATAAATAATTTTGATATTACGCAGAAAATCAAGCCAAAACACCGTGCTGCCAATACGTTTAATGAGTTAAGTGGATTTAAATACCTTCGGTGGAAATTTGGATGTAAGTTAGACCGCGTTGTGAAATTCTTACACAGAGGTTTGGACTAGAACAAAGAATTCGAAAGCGTATCGTCTGAATGTGATTTATGAAACAAAAAAGCCTGCACCGAAGTGCAGGCTTTTTGTTTGGTACGAAAGGTGGGAGTCGAACCCACACGCCTTGCGGCACTGGAACCTAAATCCAGCGTGTCTGCCAGTTTCACCACTCTCGCAATGAGCTTCCAACAATAGTCCATGATGCCAAGTCGGCAATCTGATATTTCAGATTTTTATGACTTGATTTTTTGCGCTCAAAAGGCAGGCTTAAAGAAGGGAGAATTGACCCTGGGTGAATGAAATCATGTAAAGCTAAAGGACTATGAAATGGCTAAAAATAAAAATACTCTGGTATATGAGAAAGTGAATGGCTGGGAACAGGTTACAGCTGGTGACGAAAAGAAAATACGCAGTTTCTCAGAGGACTATAAGGGCTTTATAAGTGCGGCAAAGACGGAACGCCTGTGTCATGACATCGGTGTGGATTTAGCCAAAAAGAAGGGCTATAGCGATCTTGAGGATTATATCGCAAGCGGGAAAAAGCTAAAAGCCGGGGATAAGGTTTATTACAGTGTGGCGGGAAAAACGCTGATCCTGGCTCACATGGGTAAGGAATCTTTGGAAGATGGCTTGAGGGTGATAGGCGGGCATACGGATTCACCACGCCTGGACTTGAAACCACGTCCGCTTTATGAAGATTCGGATATGGTGCTTTTCGATACGCATTATTATGGCGGTATTCGCAAGTATCAATGGGTGGCGATACCGTTGGCACTCTATGGTGTGATTATCACAGCTGATGGCAAGAAAGTAAACATCGCTATAGGGGATGATCCGAGCGACCCGATATTTACAATAACCGACTTGTTGCCGCATTTGGCAAAGGATCAGAGTAAAAAAACCCTGGCGGATGGGATAACCGGGGAAGGGCTCAATCTGATAATTAGTAGCCAGAAAGATAAGAAGCGCTCAGCAAAGGAATTCTTACTGGATATTTTAAATGAGAAATACGGGATTTGCGAGGCGGACTTTATTCGCGCAGAGATCGAAGTGGTACCGGCCGGACAAGCACGGGATTTGGGTTTTGACCGGTCGATGGTATTGGCCTACGGGCACGATGACCGGGTATCGGCTTATACCGGCATGCGGGCAATATTGGATTTGAAAAATACGCCGAAATATACGGCGGTCTGTATCTTATGTGATAAGGAAGAGATCGGTTCTGTAGGATCAACAGGGATGGAAAGTTATGTCTTTGAAAATACGATTGCTGAGCTAATCAATCTCTCGTGCAAGACTTACAGCGATCTCACACTGCGGCGCTGTTTGAAGCGCTCTAAAATGTTGTCTGCGGATGTGAATGTACTGCATGATCCAAATTACCCGGAAGTAAGTTCGCCTAATAATAATGCGGCATCTCTAAACTGTGGACTGGTTCTTACAAAGTACTATGGCTCGAGAGGTAAGGGCATGACAAATGATGCGCGG
>JABSQK010000623.1 GCA_013215875.1 Lentisphaeria bacterium | reverse complement strand
GACTCCTCTTTCAAGGTCTGGATCTATACTTGGAATTAATAGATCAACTTTTTCTTTCAGCAGTAATTTAATAAGTGCATCAAAAAATTCAGGTTTGTCTCCATGGGGCAGAAGAACTGATTTATCTGCGTGAAACAAGGCAGGTGCACTATCAGAAATATCAGTTGCAATAATCGTATCGAGGCCATTTAACGATCTACGAAAAGCAGCAATTAGTTCAATACGCCTACCTGCATTTATAAAACAAATATTCATCAGACCTCAATTCTTTCGACTGTTTTATGAGGAATATAAAATGGTTTACCAAGCTCTGAATCTTTGGACAATTTTCGAATGAAATTAACAATCCGGTCGGCAGAATAACCATCACCATAGGGTGAAGGCAAGGCGTGCAATGATGCACTAAACTCATCCGATAAGACTGCATCTAAAGCGTAGGCCAATTGATTTTTATCCCATGAGGCACTCATAATATTTTCGGCCATAAGCCGTCCTTTTTGGCGATCACCAATATTGACCACTGGGACCGAATAGTAGGATGATTCGATAATTCCGCTGGATGAATTTCCAAAAATTGCCGCCGCATAGCGCATAGCATTGACATACCGGCACTGTCCAAGGTTTCGTCGGAATACGACATCTGTACGTTTTGCTGTTAAACTGAGTATCTCCTCAAAGATAAAATCTGCACCAGGTTCGGAAGCAGGAGCAGTGATCAATATCTGCTCTGGTCGATCGGCCAATACAGCGAATGCTGCTTTAATATCTTCGGCCATAGTGGCTATGCGATGTGTCTCGGGATGTATCGTAACCAAAATGAAGTCCTTATCGGGTTTGAGAGATAATTCGCCCATAAAGGCGACTCTATCGATGACAGGTGTTTCACGCAGCATATCAATATCCGGTGCTCCCACGACATGCACATTTGCGGGGTTTTCACCCATCTGCACAATCAGGTCTGCACATTGCTGATTCGCCACCAGGTGGTAATGCGCCAGCTTCGTTACAGCGTGCCGTATGCGGTCATCAATTGCACCCTCGGTGATATAACCACCGCCAACATGAATGATAGGAACATTTGCATACATTGCCGCCTGGGCGGATGCAAGAATTTCATGCCTGTCTCCCAGGAGCAGACAAAAGTCGGGTTTCAGTTCCATGAAAAGCTGTCCGAGCTGCGCAGTAATTTGAGATGCACTCAGCATGGGTAATTCAGATGTGACAGGAATCTCTGAAATGGGTAGTCCGGATTCGCGAACCTCGTTTATTGACGCACCAAATTTTTGATCGAAGTGACTTCCGGTTGCAACCAGGTGCAGAGTTGTACTAAAACGTTTTTCGAGCCGTTCATACACCGGGCGCATGCGTCCAAAATCGGACCTGTTCACAGTTACGCCAGCGATGCTTTTTGTATTCAGTTTAGGCAAAGTGTTTCTCCTCAAACAATGAGTTAGTTTTAACTGATTGTTTCAATTCTTTTCCAAGATAATCATAAATTTCAATTGCCGGAATACCGTTTCCCGGTCTTTTGGTACAAACCATTTCCATATCCAGGATTGTGCCTGCCTCAATGTCTTGTTTTGCAACCAGGCTTTTTCTCACTATTGCCCGATTCGCTATTTCTGGTTTAGCAGGTTCTTTTATTCCGTTTCCCATAGCTAATTCAATGTGCCGGACCGCATCGACCAGGCGTTTGAATTCCACAGGTTCAAGACTTGCGTTTTGATCTGGACCCTCCAGTGAACAATCCAGAGTAAAGTGTTTTTC
>JABSQK010000622.1 GCA_013215875.1 Lentisphaeria bacterium | reverse complement strand
GACACCTGGTATTGCTGGCCTGACTGGATTATTCTGGTAAACAGGGGCAACAATATTTTTCAATTGTCCTTTTTTCCAAAAAACCCGCATGCCACTATCACCAATTTTCTTTATCGCTTCAGCAGGATCCTTCAGGACACATACGATGGATTCACTTTGGCCCTGGCTTGTTTTGGCATTCAGTTTAAATGTGCCTTCTTTTTTAAGCTGAATCAGGGCCTTATATTTTTCATCGCCGACTTTTTCTACAGATACTTTTTTCCGCCCAATACTTAGAGTCGGCTTTTGCTTTGATAAAATATCGATTTCATGTTCACCGCTGTGGTAATATGGATTGGCACACAGGGTGACTGGATTGGGTGTAAATGTGATTTTCATCTCATCTTTAAATAACGGATGCTGAATCGTTGTGCGCAGGCGGTGGGCCCCTTTTCGTGACAGATCTTTTTCTGACGTCATAATGCATCGCCCACTGGCCGAGTGGATTTTCATCTCAGGCATTCGACCTTTCAAATCTGAAAGCGTTAATGTTTTGCCAGCTACTTTCGAAAAGCTATCCTCACTGTAAGGAATCGCCTGACGTTTACCTGTATCAAGCTGGAAGTGGCTGTATAAGGGATACCAAGATGACATAAGTTCTGGAGGATCATAATATTTTCCAAGCATGCCCGGCAACCATGATTCATGGCAATAGTTTATTGAGTAATGTATCGTTGTTCCGCGCAATTGTATCCGAATTTCCTCAAGTGGAAATTCATCTTGATACGCTTCTGTGGTCAAGGGGATGCCCCGCATAATCAGTAATTTTTCTTTCGCATCAAATATAACCGATTCTGGGTTGCTGCGAGATAGAGATGGCATGTAGTCTAAACGACGCAAGTCGTGATTTTGACTGGAGAACCTTGGGACACGCGGGCAGAAGCCCCAATATTCCTGATCTATATTCCGCGTATCATATAATAGTTTCTGCATTCTTCCAAATTTACCATGAGTAAAAATCCCGCGGATGCGGCAACTGTTTGTTTCGATCAATACAGAAAGATGCTTGTTTGACAACATATACCAGCAGTCGAGCAACTTCTCAGTCTGCATGTGTTGAGATAAGTCGGTATTCGGAAGGTATGGGGTAAAGGTTTTAGGCATCGTAAAATGGGGCTCTATACTATCAATCGTCGGCGAGTGTGTATTCTGATTCTATAATGTCGTAGCGTCGTGAGAAAGTCACATGAGCATCATTATATAACTGGTTGAGGCCTTCACTATGTACAAATGCAGGCCTAGAGGGTTTGTTATTCTCTATCGCCCAAATCCCAGGAAGGTACACGTCCCGCCAATACATGCCGTAACTGGCGGGAGTCATTGTTTTATGATGAGCATCTGCCAAAATCACTGTTCCCTCTGGAATGATTTGCACCTTAAGAGCTAAATCACTACCATCGGTCAAACCATTGTTTATACCATTTGCATATTCAAGATCACCATTCATTCCGAAACTGATAAACACAGCGTTATGTCGACCGTTGTTGGATGGACAGGCCAAAGTTGAATCTGGAAATAGTGGATCCGCCTCCACATAGCTCGCCAGTCCTAGAGTTTTGGAGTACCAATACATACCAGAACCGTTAAACCCAGCAGTATTCGCAAAATCCAGTGGAACCATATAGTCGTCGTGAGCATCTGCATAAAGGACAATCGCTAGGCCAAGTTGTTTCTGGTTATTCATGCAATAAGCTTGATATGCTTTTGCTTTAGACTTGCTCAAAGCTGGAAGCAACATTGCAGCCAAAATAGCAATTATTGCTATCACCACGAGCAACTCTATGAGTGTAAACGGAAATCGATATGACCGATCAAAAAGTCCACGGCTTTTTTGTTGGTCGTATTGCGCTTGTAGACGAATTTTAGGCTCAAACTCTCTGCACGTCTTTTGCCGCCCAGACGTATCTAACGAGGCGTTCGTTTCAAATGAGCTAAAACTAAATCTCGACTTATTATTTGTCATCATATCATCTCAATGTTGGTTATATTTGTTATAGTACTTTACGGGCCGTAGCTCAAGCATTTTTTCATTATCCTTGCAGGCTAAATTCATGTAACTAATTGATAACTGTATCTTTAGACATTTCATTGCATCTCTACTTTTTTCTGAGTAAGCCAAATCAGTTTCCAATCAGGTAGAGCGCAGTAAATGCACCATCAACACCCGGCTTAAAGTCCAATTCAATGACTTTACCATTCACTTTGCCAAGCTCTTTTTTATGCGACAGATCTGTCAAGCGGCCTGATACAGATACAGGCAAAGTGATCTTCACTTTTCCTGGCTTGCCGTTTTCATATTCTGATACCAGGATTAAATAGGCGTTTCCCTTCTTTATGGCTGTAGCAGAATAAATTCCGCTAGCACTTACACCCTTTACCGGCTCGCTGTCATAGATAAGTTCGGCCACCGGATTTATAGCGGCCATAGCCTTGGCATAATAATATAAATCAGCCCCTTCCATTTTGGCATAACAAAACCAACCGATGCCGCGCGCGCCATTGCCATATATTTCCAGAACCTGGTCATATACCCATTCATTTGGAAATTCCCTTTCCCAGCCGGCAGCATCTAAATAGCCCATCGTCACGTGCGGCATGACATCGCCATCATTCATTAGAGACCTGATCTTGCGAATTCTCTCTCCGATTATCAGGGCTTTCATGCTGTAGTAAATAGCCGGGTTGGCGATATCAGCGCCTTTCTTATAAGTGTCATCGAAGCGAAATGTATCCGTATAAACCTTGCCGCCTGGTTCGGAGTTATACCAAGCCAAAGGTGGAACTGTCTTTCCAGCTTTTTTAAAAACGTTTATCAGATGCTTTTTTGTTTCCCTTTGTATTTCACTGCCGAGGGCAATCATCGCTTCTTTTGGATCCAGGCCGGATTTCTTTATAAATTTATCACAGCGTTTGCACTGTCCTGTCCGACCCTTCAAGGCGCCATTGCCATAACACTCTACATCCAGCATGACATATTCGGCACCCACCTGCAAAGACCAATCGCCAACTGCTCGTACTTCGTCCCAGAAGTGCTTACCGCGGTATGCCGGGCAGAGATCATATTTGTCTTTCTTTTTATTCTCGTTAACGGATTGTGATTCTTTATGGCGAAACAAGCGATGAAATGGAGAGAGACCAGCGGTCACTGTCATGCCTCTGGATCTAGCATCCTTGTGAAAGGTCTTTATTTGTGGGTAAAGGTCGTTGACGAAGGACCGGTTAAAGGGCACAGAGTTAAAGCCAAGCTTTTCATAATTGTCCAGCATATCAGGCCATCCGAAATAATCCTGCTGCCCCATCCAATGGATAACTGCCAGCAGTTTCTTTGGCATACCCGGGGTAGGGAAGGTCTTCACCAGTATCTCCAGTTGCTGCAATTCCTGCTTGCCACCATCATACACAGCCTGGTAGAAGAGAGGCAAGCGTGACCCATCCTTCAAATTGGTTTTTAGGTAAAATGGCCCAATAACTCGATTGGATCGGTGCACCTTAACGGGCGTGATTTTATAGCGCTTAAAAGAGCTGCCGGCATGCGTTACTTTTACCGGTGGCGATATGTCGTAGGTATTCTTGGCAAAAACGTCTATCTCTGCACTATCGGCATCAATGCGCGCTTTTTGACCAACAGCCAATAATTCAATCCCCTCCGGCACCTCGATATAATAATGTGCATTTTTCGCCATGGCCTCCCGCCCAGCGATAGGGTTGGTGAACCAATTGGGCACGATCAGATTATTGGCGACAAACATGGTGTCATGTATCGCTTCTAAAGAAATGCTTTGTGGGCCGGGTTTGACGTCCAGCTTCCATATCTTACGTAAGGTTTTAACCTCTGCCATTTCGGATTTGCTATATTTTGGCTTTGGAATACCGCCAATTAAAGGAAAAATTTTTGCATCGTGAAAGCCTTTCCAGCGGCCATCATCCTTGCCCTTGGTTCCCCAGCTGCTACTCGCCAGGTTAAACTCAACTGTGGTCGTACTTCGGCAAACGTTCAGGTTCCATACCCCATCATCATCCGGCTTCACACCCAGGCCAGCAAAGGGAATCGCCAACTCTGCTGTCCAACTGTCTTTGTGAATTTTTGTAGCAGAACGTATGCCCTTAATATTAAAATCATTACGTTTTCTCTTGCCGTAATTTATGCAAACCGAGTCAAACAAGCCACCCATCACACTTAAAGCAATTTGATAATAATGATCGCCAGAGTGATCAGTGTCTATAAAAAGCTCTATGCTGTCATCTTGAAAGGCATTGCTGTCATGTTTTATTGCTGTTTTTTTAATCGCATCAATTCGCGGTTCTTCGCAACGTATTGCGACGTAGAGATTCTTATGATCAGCTAAAATGGCAAACGACGTCGTAGGTTTGGCAATTTCCTTCTTCAAATACATCTTTTGTGAAAAGTAATAGAGCCCTTTCTTAAATGTTGCATTTGCCCAGGCTTTATCGCTCAAATCACCATCAATTTTAGGTTTCACTGCTGTCTTTTGAACCTGGTAATCAATGGCCTTATCCTTAGCAGAACTTGAAATAGGCAATACAAATAATAACAACAAACTAGCGATGTGGATAATTCCTCGGAAATCACAAGCCCCTAAGGTATAAATACGTTTATTTTTCATAGCATCCTTTTTGTATCTTTTTAATATAAATTGGCATAGTTATTTGTAAAGCTAGAAAATACATATTTATTATAATCAATATAATCAATTAAAAGCACAGGGCGATATGAGTTCAGAAAGCAGTTACATTTACCGAGAGACTGAAAATTCTCTTTTAGATCAAATATCCGAGATGGAAATAGGTGACCGCCTCCCATCGGAGAGAGAGCTACTGCTTAATATGAATATCAATTGTATCCTGCAGTAATTACGACGGTACATTTACAAACAATGTTTACTTTTAACGAAAAGGAGTTTTTATGAGAGTGTGGTTTAAGTTCATTTTAATAGTTCTGATGTTAACACAGAGCCTTATATTTGCCGCAGATGATAAGCCGGCATATACAGTTTTACATGCTGATGCAGCGCCAGTTATTGATGGCAAACTAAACGACAAGGTCTGGAAAAAGGCTCGTTTCACATCCCTCTTTGATATCACGACATCTACAAAGGCGAAGAAAATAAAAGCTACGCCTGGGACTGAATTTGCGGTATCGGCAGATGCTAAACATATCTATTTGGCCTTTAGGTGCCAAGATGACAATACGGCAAAATTGAATAAGAAATACACCACTCATGATTCCAAGATTTGGAATGGCGACAATGTAGAATTCTTTTTAAATTATGATCGTGGTGGTCACAGCTTCATACGAATCATGATAGGCCCAACAGGTGCCTTATTTGATGCGGCCTATTTTCAACACGGCTTGAAGGAGCATAGATGGTTCAACATAAAAGGCCTTAGCGGAGCTACCCATATAGAAGCTGACATTTGGACGGGAGAAATTGCCATACCTTTTGCTGGGCTTGCTATGAAACCAGGCGTAAAAGGCAATTGGCAAATGAACGTTTGTCGATCAAGTAATACCAAGAAAAAGATAGGGTCTCATTTGTCTAGCTGGGGCGTTTTTACCAAGAAAGAAACGCTTGATAAGCGGAACTTCTTCCCAGTGAATCTCATCCGCAGTACCTGGGATGAAAAGAGTGTTTACAGTCTGTTTCAAGATGTGGCTGGTTTTCCAGTGCCGACATTTACGCCTGAAGAATTAAAGCATATAACGAAAATCAGGCGTAAGCAAGGTTTTGATAAGAAATTGGCCGATTTTCAAATGATTGTAATTCCTCCCAAACTTCCACTTGAAAGCCTGTTGTTTTATAAAGACAAAAACGGCAAAAAACAGCCCCTAAAAACCGATGCGCATAGAAAAATAAAGCGCGATCAAGTACTGCAGAATATGCAAAAAGCGATGGGAGTTCTGCATGAACGCCCAAAGAGAAACAGCCTAAAAGATTTTAACATTCGCATTACAAGTACGATACAAAGAGGAACATATACCAGAAAGCACATTCATTTTGATGTTGCAAAAAATGAACTTGTGCACGCACATTTGTATGAACCTTTAAATTTGAAAGCCGGAGAAAAACGGCCTGCTATAATCGCGCTCCACCCAACTGCAAAACATGGAAAACTTACCTTTGAAGGATGGCCCAACTATAATTATGTCACCGAGCTGGCAATGCAGGGCTTTGTGGTCATCGTTCCAGATTATCCCACTATAGGCGAGGCAAAGGATTATGATCTAAAAACTGACCGTTATGACTCTGGGCCGATAAAAGGGGTATACAATCATATGAGCAGTATAGACCTGCTACAACAGCTGCCAACAGTTGACCCGGAGCGTATTGGCGCGATCGGTCACTCACTTGGCGGTAGAAATACGCTGTACCTGATGGCCTTTGATGAACGCGTAAAGGTAGGCAGTTCAAGTTGTGGTTGGACTACTTTTAGAGCCACGACCATTTTTCATGAACGATTGTTGGCGTCAGATTACTTCATGCCATTTTTGAAAACAAAATACAATCTTGATCTTAGCAAGTTTCCCTTCGAATACACCGATGCATTTGCAGCAATAGCTCCGCGTGTGTTTTTCTCGTATTCACCCGCTGGTGATGGCGTTCATCCGGGCTGGGGTCCGAAGCAGGCAGCACCGGTAATTCGCGACTTTTATGAGGCAGTTGGAGCTAAAGATTCATTTATCTTCAAACAACCACAGGGTGGTCATAGTTTTCCGTGGGATTGGCGTCAGGCTTCTTACAAAGTGTTGCGCGATAAGTTGAACTTTCATCACCTTGGCGATCTGGCCCTACTTGCCGAGAGAAAAGGCAAAGACGCTGTGCCAGCTCTTAAAAAAGCCCTGCAAAGTCGCTTACAAAAAGATCGCTGGGTCGCGGCACATTATTTAGGTCTGCAGGGAGATAAAAGCGGTTTAGAGCGCCTGAAGAAAGACTTCGCTACATTGACTGCTGGCTATATAGAACAAACTGGCAAGGATGCGAAAAGCTATGACCTTTTACTGATGGCTTTGAACGTAAGTAAGGTACTGGCTGAGTTGGGAGACTATAGCGGCTATTCTCTTGCATCAAACCTTGCTACAAAAGGCGCCGATGGGCTACGATGGCGGGCGACTGAAGTTTTGGCCTATTTATCAAACTTGGATGCAGCACTATTGAAGAACGAAAAAATGGATCCTGTCGGCGTGTTGAAAACAATGGCGGCGGTAGAACAGAATAGCAATGAGTTTTTTGTCTACTTGGATCGTGTCCATAAAATTATGCGAAGCCGGGTTGATATGATCGCTATTTTTAAGATCGCCAAAGATAACAAATTTCAGTCTACTTTAACAGTTCCTTGGGGTGAAACTGTAGCTGGAGTATACTGGATCGTCGCTTCCAGAGATAAGAACAGACCCTATAACTGGAAGTAAAGCGGGCCGATATGAAATCAGAAAGCAGATACTTATATCAAGAGACCGAGAATACACTTTTAGACATCATATCCGAGATGGAAATAGGTGACCGCCTTCCACCGGAAAGAGAACTACTGCTTAATATGAATGTTAGCATGATTACTCTAAAGCGCGCCCTAAACAATCTATCCGACCAGGGTATTCTCCAGCGTTTCGTCGGTCGCGGTACATTCATTCAACAAAAGCCTGATCGAGTGGATAAGAAAGTTCCCTTGCTATTCACATGGGATGCGCTCAGTAATCTCAACTGGGATAAAATGAATCCTGTTCCGGACAAACGAATTTTTCCAGGTGCGGACTATTATACAAAACTGGCCGATGCTCTGCGCAAGAAAATCATACCCGACGTGATGTTCATGGCATCGCAGTTCCCCGATTTTCAAGAACAAGCCACATTCATGAACCTTGACCATGGGAAGCTTAATATTCCCCCAGCAGGCAGTTATTTTGATATCTTAAATCAAAATTTTTCAGACTATTCATTCCGCTTTGCATTGCCCTTACTATTTTCCTGTCAGCTGATTGCAGTTTCCAGCCATAAGAAATACCGCGGATTGGCAGAAGAGTTGCAACAGTGCCAGTTCGACAGCTATCTTGATTTCGCAGACTATATACAGGAGAAATTTCAACAGCCTACAATGTTTTTTCCTGAATACCTGCAACTCTATCTTAGCCAAAGCTCCGAATTTTTCGACCCCCAAAGTGGGGCAAGTCTTTTCGATATAGAGGCGGGCCGAACTGCCTTGATACGGCTAAAGAAAGGCTTTGAAGATGGTATTATAAGCAATCCATATACATCGTCTATCCCGGGCGAAATTGATCTTTTTCAATCCGGTAAGCGAGCGATAGTTGGCCCGATTTTTGCCTTTAGTCTACGAGATTTAAGTGGCAAATTTGATCTTATCCTGCCACCATTCGGCAAAGACAATGCCAATATAATCAATGCGATAGGCTTAACCATTCATAGCGAATCCAAACAAAGCGACTTATCTGCAAAACTTCTGACGTCCATATCCAGTGAAAAGTCGGTCATGAAATTAGCGAGAGAGGGCAGAGGTTTCCCGGCGGACAAATCCCTCTGCAAACAATTTCTCAAGGAAAACTACCCTCTATTAGACTTTGCTACATTTGAAGATGAAATCGCCGGATCGCAATTGAATTCGTTTAATTCAGAAGAGAAACTCATTCATCACACTATAATCGAAGACGCCGTCGACTTCTTGAGCGGGACGATTTCTCTCAGCGATGCAGCAGGAAATACCCGGCAAAAACTAGCTCACTTGGTCAAGCCTAAAAAAGATTACTTGAATTTTCCGGTGGTTTAGATGCACGCAGAATTGCCGATACATTGCTTATTTAAGCCTATATCAGGGATTAATATTCAGCTATTGATCATATTGATTATATTTAATATGAAAAAAATAGCTTTACAAAGAAATATGAGTATTTATACTAAGAGTTATTGAAGGAAGAAAGTTGTCTAAGAAACCCAATATTATTTTGTTCTTTACAGACCAACTAAGAGCTGATGCCTTAGCTTGCTATGGTAATGACATATGCAAAACTCCTAATTTAGATAAGCTCGCCACAGAGAGTATCGTATTTGACTATGCCTATTGCCCAATCTCGGTATGCTCGCCATCTCGTGCATCATTGATGTCGGGGCTTTATCCACATAATCACAAAACAATGATCAATACGCATATAGCCCCAGCTTTTAACGTTGGCCTGCCTCTTGAGACACCGACATTTTCTAAAGTTCTAAAAGAGCATGGCTATGCCATGGATTATATTGGTAAGTGGCATGTTAATGAAGAACATGATCCAACGGAATTTGGTTTCGACCGTCACCTTGAAATTATCCCTGACGAAACAATTAATATGATAAAGGAAGAAGCAGTATTTCTCGATTTCCCTGGCGGAGAAAATCTCATGTGTGCGCCATCTAAATGTTCTGTTGAGGAAACCCGCACAGGACTGCTAATGGATAAAGCGCAGCAGTTTATAAAAGAACGGGCGCAGCAAGAGCAAGCATTTTTTTTGCGAATGGATACTTCGGCACCCCATTTCTTTAATATCATTCCTGAGCCCTATGCGTCTATGTATGACCCAGAGTCCATTCCCCCGTGGGGAAATTTCGACGAGTCCTTCGAAGGCAAGCCGGATGGGCATTTACGAAAACATCAAGAGTGGCATTTGGAAGATAAGGATTGGTCATGGTGGCAAAAACTGCTTGCGTTTTATTACGGCGATGTCAGCATGCAGGATTACTTTGTCGGTCAAATGCTTGATTGCATAAAGGATGCGGGCATCGAGGACAATACAATTTTTATATTCGCAAGTGATCATGGCGATTCAATGGGGAGCCACAAACATTTTGAAAAAGGTGGCACCATGTATGAAGAAGTAATGCGTGTGCCTCTGATTATCAAGATGCCCAATGGCGAAGGCGCTGGCACCCGTTGCAAGGAGTTTGTACAGCTCATGGACCTGATGCCAACATT
>JABSQK010000621.1 GCA_013215875.1 Lentisphaeria bacterium | reverse complement strand
TTTCAGATTTTGAAATTTTCTTTCCAAAATTTCTTTCATTTTTCATTTTTTTCAATGGTTACATCCAAAACATTTCAAGAAAATCTGAGGAAAAAAATTTGACAAAAATAATGAAAATTTTGAAAAAAACAGTAATTCGTATTTTCACTCACTTTATGCTCCTTGATGATTAGATTTTCACAGTACACCACAAGCCCAGTCATTCCAGCGAATATATAGCAATGTTTGAGCAAAATTCGATTTTTCAGAATTTTTAATTCTCTCTGTTACTCAAAGGTTTTACAAGCGAGATTACAGGCTGGAGCCACAAGCTTCAATTAATATTTTGGAATTGATGGATCTATTTCATCCGACCATTGGTGAATACCGCCGGTCATATTTTTTACAGACTTAAATCCATTGGCCAATAAATATTCGGTGGCATTTAGACTGCGCATACCACTCCTACAATAGATCACCAGGTCCTTATCTGCATTCAATTCATCGACCCGCTGCACAAGTTCACCCAGGGGAATAAACAAACTATCAGTCGTATCGGGTAGCTTACAGAGCTGATGCTCCCAATCTTCCCGTACATCGACGATCTGTAAATTTTCTGAATCCAATATTTTGTTTAAGTCTGTTGGAGTGATTTCGATTGACATATCTTCCTCTTCTTTAAGTTCACAACTAATATCCAGTTCTTCTAATTTTGTTATGCTTGGGTTTGTTCCGCAGACCGGACAAGCCGGATCTTTCTTTAATTTCAATTCGCGAAAGGTCATCTGCAATGCATCATATAAAATAATTCGTCCCACCAAGCTTTTGCCAATGCCAAGAATCAGTTTTACAGCTTCAGTCGCTTGGATAACACCAACTGTTCCAGGTAAAATTCCAAGTACCCCAGCCTCAGCACAATTAGGAATGCTGCCCGCCTCGGGTGCTTCAGGATATAAACAACGGTAGCACGGACCATCCGGATCGCCAAAGACTGAGATCTGTCCTTCAAATTGAAAGATGCTGCCATAGACATTTATCTTGCCAAGTAATACACAGGCATCGTTCACAAGATAACGGGTGGAAAAATTATCGGTTCCGTCGAGCAATATATCGTATCCACTCATGATTGCTTCTGCATTCTCGGCACTAAAGCGCTCATCATGTATCTGAATAGTGATAAAGGGGTTCATTGCCTCAAGATGTTTTTTGGCAGTTTCGGCTTTGGACTTACCAACATCATCATGGGTATAGAGTATCTGTCTCTGCAAATTTGAGAGGTCGACGGTATCGAAATCGACAATGCCCAATGTGCCAATTCCGACACTGGCCAGGTACAATGCCGCAGGCGAACCGAGCCCACCAGCACCAATAAGCAAGACCCGGGCAGCTTTCAGTTTTTCCTGCCCAGCAAGCCCAACATCAGCCAGGGTCAAATGACGCTGGTAACGCAATAATTCATCTTGTGATAATGCCATAGTTAATACTCTTTCTGTTAACCAAAACATTATACTCTCTCTCATAATGAACAAGAGAACAATTTACTTTTTTCAATGATTGAACTAATTGTCCTGCCCGGACAGGGCCTAGGAAATGATTCCCTAGGAACCCCAGTATTGAGTATTCAGCATTTAATAATTGGGGATTTTCAAGGTGGACTCCCACCTTGAACCGCCGGAGGCAATAACAAATCATTCCCTAGTGCTCGGTGAGATGGAATCTCACCGAGCATGTAAGATTCCCTAAGCCCTGTCCGGGTAGGTAGGACAAGAGTTGAATGCTGAATCTTATTTCCGAACCACGGCGTGTCGCGGCTACTTACCAGCGAATCTGATAATGATCGCGCTCGGAGATCCCGACCTACTCTGAGCTGATCTAACTTGTAAGGCAGTGCTTCTCGACTTATTGTTTATTAACTGAAAACATGGCACGACAATGATTCTTGCAATTGACCAAGGGACCACGGGCACGACTTGCCTGATACTTGATAAAGACAGTCAAATAGTCGATCGATCCTATCAGGAATTCACTCAGATATTTCCGCAGCCTGCTTGGGTCGAACATGATCCTGAAGAAATTTGGCAATCGGTCATTCAGACTATTAATCAGCTCGATGGGGAAAAGCTTGCCAAGGTTGTGGCAATTGGCATAACGAATCAACGTGAGACCACTGTGGTCTGGGACAAGAAAACCGGAGTGCCAGTTTATAATGCGATCGTCTGGCAATGCCGTCGCACAAGTGACTACTGCCAAACTCTGACAAACAGTGACGAGATTACCCATAAGACTGGTTTGCCAGTGGATCCATATTTTAGTGCCAGTAAAATAAACTGGATACTCAATGAAACGAAGGTGGATCCAGACACTGTGCTATTTGGGACAATCGATAGCTGGCTCATTTATAAATTAACCGGCAATCATTATACCGACCATACAAATGCCAGCCGTACCCTGCTCTACAATATTGAAACTAAAAGCTGGGACAGTGATCTTTGCAAAACATTTGCTGTAGCAGAATCCATGTTGCCGAAAATTAAAAATTCCATTGCCGACTTTGGTGAGGTAAATTGTGCCAAACTTGAGAATCTGAGCAAGATAAAAATCCTTGCTGTTGCGGGTGATCAACAAGCGGCGCTCTTTGGCCAATGCTGTGTGGAAAAAGGTGAAATGAAAAATACCTATGGTACAGGTGCATTCATGATGATGAATACGGGCGATGAGCTCATTCGTTCCACACATGGTATTCTCACGACGATTGCCATAGATGCGACTGGTGCACCCTGCTATGCATTGGAAGGATCTGTCTTTATTGCTGGAGCGGCGATACAATGGATACGTGACGAACTCGAACTGATCAAAGATGCAGCAGAATCTGAAGCTGCAGCATTAGCAGTTGACGATACTGCTGGGGTTTATCTGGTGCCTGCATTTGTCGGGCTGGGCGCGCCCTGGTGGACAGCAGATGCACGTGGCATAATCACCGGTCTGACTCGCGGCGCAAATAAAAATCATATCATCCGTGCAGCATTGGAATCGATGGCGTATCAAAGCCTCGATGTGTTAGAGGCGATAGAGAAAGATGCCGGGCTCAAAGTGAGTTCCCTGGCTGTCGATGGTGGTGCAACAGCCAATAATTTCCTCATGCAATTTCAAGCGGATATTCTTCAAGTCAGTGTGATTCGACCGGGAATTATCGACTCGACTGCTCTGGGTGCTGCATACCTCGCTGGCATCAATGCAGGGATCTGGAAAGATGTCGATGAACTTCGCCAGAAAAAAGAAATCGAC
>JABSQK010000620.1 GCA_013215875.1 Lentisphaeria bacterium | reverse complement strand
TAAAACAAGAAACACTCATATTTTTGAAAACGGTCTCTGCATCCGAGGCATGTCTATTCTCTCAGAAGATTATTTACATATAAAAAGAATTAAAACAGCCTTCTTACTCACAGCAAAGTTTCGTTCTCCAGCTTGCCTTTACCGCCGGTACCCGTTAGAGTTATCTTTATAACAAACAAAAGCGGGTGGAAAATACTATGTTCAAAAAGCGATATGTTCAACGTGGTATTTCTGGGCGGCAAGCACCCGAAAAACCTTAAATCGTTATTTTCATGCATGAGTATATAAACAGTGAAATAAAAAAGATACTCGATGAGTATCCCGAGCTATTCAACAACTCTGAAGGTCAGTTGGCGATTTCATACTTTGAGCATGCCGAATGGGAGTTAGCAATGTATGGAATCACTTGTACTCTTTTGGCCAATTCTCCAGAGAACATCAGCTGGTGCCAAATATTGAAATTGTGCGAAATGTGCAAGATAGAGGCCGATTTGAAAGGCTATGAAAAATGGGATCTGCTCTGTAAGCTTGCCAATGATGAAGAGTATAACAGTAGAATAAAACAAAAAGAAAAATAACAAATAGGCGCATGGTCACTGTGTTCGCATGGCCTAAGACGTTATGGTTGGATAACAAATGAATACCAAAACTAAAGAGAAGCTTCTAAGTCAATTACTAGAATTACCAAATGAACTATTTGGGCAGCCAGCAACTGATGAAGATATTCACTTATTCGAACAACAGTTTGGACCAATTCCTGAATCATATAAGTGGGTATTAAAGAACTGTGGTAAAATGATTATTGGTTCAGATTTCACAGACGACATTATTCAACTTTCAGAAAGTCATAAAAAGTTCAATGCAGAAAAGTTAATTGGTAATGGCTGGACCCTGAAAGATATATTCTTAATTGGATGGGATGGAGCAGGTAACCCTATAGGAATTGAAATTCAATCAGGCCATATACTTATTGAGTATATAGGAGATGCTAAAACAACCGTATTATTAAATTCAATTGATGAAATTGCAAAACCATAACAAACATTTCGTGATTTTCATTTTACCAAGCTCGAGTTATGTTAAGGAAATGAAACGTTATGCATAGACCAGAGGGAAGAAGATGAAGAAACTAATTCTATTGATTCTAGTCACTCTTGCTGCCTGTAGTAAGAAAAATTCAGACCAATCAACAAAGGATAAAGCTCCGAAGAAGACCCCCCTTTTACTGCTTAATGATGAACCAAGGCTTCGTAAAAGTTTAGGGGGAGATGATGATACCCTAATTATTAAAGAACACGATAAAGCATTCATTTATCGAATAAAATACCAAAAGGAAGAACCATTCAAGGGTGAAGTCTCCGATGCTATACCAATATCATCTGAAAATTCAAAAACTCTTGCCAGTTTAATTTTAAGTCATGAAAATTACTATTGGCCAAAAAAAAATGGAGATTGGAAACCCTGCTCCCCTATACCTGGTGTTAAACTTTCTTTTCATAAAAAAGAGAAAAGATATGAAATTTTATTATGCTTTGAATGTTCAATTCTTATAGCAAAAGGTGTGCAGTTAGATTTCGATTATATGCCTGCTGACTTCTATAAAATAATCAAATCATCATTTCCTGATGATGAGAAAATCCAGGTTATAAGGAACTCGCCTCTAAAGCCAAAAAAATAACATAGCATAACAAGCGCTCCGTGGATTTCATTTCACCAAGCACGGGTTATGTTGAAATGAAACCACAAGCGGGACGGAATCACAAGATAAAGCGAAACTGAAGTATTCTCTACATGACCTACATGCTCTACATGGTAAATAATTTAAAACAAAAAAGCCGGCACTTGGCCGGCTTTAATTAAATCATTCAAATGTTTAGCTATGGATTGGCGCATCCAAGTCGGTATTTTCGTCACCGAGATTTTCAAAAAGATAGAGTCCATCTTTTCCAGGTGCGATAATATCGGGCAAACCATTGCCAGTTAGATCAAACATATCGAAGTAGATACCACAACCGGTTGCTTCTCCGGCAGGTCCGAATTCAATAACTTGCTTGCTAAAGGATTCACCATTCCACTTAAAGTAGAAGATACCAAGGTCGTCAGTCGCTCCGGGATCGCCGCCACAATGAGCGCGATAACGAGTACCTGTCACTAATTCACACTGACCATCGCCATCAATATCTATCCAGCGCATATCATGGTACTGAGAATTAAATGGATCAATCGGATGTAGAATCCAAGTGCGTTTACCACGAATGATGCGTTGTTCCCACCAGTCGAGACCGAATTGATGTCCGCCACCGACGATAACATCGTTGACGCCATTTCCGGTAACATCGCAAACAAGAATCGGTGTGCTGGAACTTGCCATCAGTTTTAAGTCTGTGTGCCAGATCCATTCGCCACCGAAGGTATCTTCAGGTGCTTCAAGCCAGCCATTGTTAAGGATATAGTCGCAACGACCATTACCAGCAATGTCACCAGCACCAAGACCATGGCCCTGGTTTTCTTCACGAATAACATGCTTCTCAAATTCGCCAGTTCCTTTGCCATCGGCATCGGTTTTGAGCTTCCAGACGACTAGAGGAGCACCCGGTGTATTGGGAACAATTTCCATTTGCCCGTCACCATCAACATCCCATGTCATTGGGCGTTCGATGCTGCCACACTTTTCCAAGGTATGGATTTCCCATTCTTTTTCAGGATTACCTGGATTCTCATGCCAGCGCAGGGCCTCGCCCCACCAGCCACCACAGATATAGTCCGTGAGGCCATTACCGTTAACATCCATAGGAATGTTGCTGAAGTCATCGTAGTACTCGCCTTCAGGCATAGGATCATAGATCTTGTGCTTAACCTTAAAGTCAGGACCTTCGTACCAGTATGCGCCGGAAACGATATCCATTGTACCATTATTATTTACATCGATAAAGGCTGCAGCCTCGTAAGTCTCATCCGCGATGAGTGTTTTTTTCCATTTTAGTGGCATATCAGTCTCCTATTTACCTTTGCGCAGGCGAATGTATTCGCGGGCAACCTTGAGGTCTTCCAGTGCTTCTTCAGCCAAACATGGTGCAGGCGCATCACCTTTTACAAAATTAATGAAGTTGGTGGCCTGGTTGCTCATGGCAT
>JABSQK010000062.1 GCA_013215875.1 Lentisphaeria bacterium | reverse complement strand
GTTACTGGCCTTAATAAATATGATATTTCAGAGAACTGGATAACACGCCCCAATTTTTCTGGAGATGAGAACTGTATAAAAATTGTGAAGATATTTCAATCAGAAGGCCCGACCCTTTCAAAGGAGGTTTTATTCGAAAAGGTTAATTCGCGAACAGGAATGCCGCGACATATAATATATGTATATCTGCATAGCTACCCAAAACATTTCAAACGAAATGGAGCCTCGTGGGAATTACAAAAATCAGTACCAATTAAGCTGTAAACTTCGGGTATTCATGGGGCTTTTGTTACTGCAATAAACGTACATTATGGTAAATTCTCTACGTTCAGAGAAACGCTATAGTTAGTCTGGCAAGGAGGTTCCTGAGCTAGCCAGTCCAGGCGGTGCATTCTTCAATCCGTTTGACTTCATCATCTTCTAGCTCAGTGTACATGTCTTCATAGAAGTTATCAATGATCCAATCATAACCACCATCGATTAGACCTATTAAAGGGAGTGCTAATGTTACATAGTCTTCATCTTCTTGATATTCATCTTCAACTATATCGTGAGGAATCCAAGCTTGTGAGACTTTATTTGGTTCAAAGCGAATTAAACAGGCAAATGGTATGTCAGCATTTTCATCATCCACGTCTATATCTTCATTTATTTCCCAAGAGTCATGTGGACCAGTAATTAAATAACAGAGATCTTTCCATGCAAAAACAGAACTCCTTTCGGAAGATATAGTAGATGGTGCATATTTTTCTTTGTATTCATCAATCGTTATTTCATTAAACGTAGATGCTTTATCAATGGCATCCATGATCATGATATCATTTTCATCAAATGGATATGAAACCCACTTCTGAAGTTCTGGGTGTATAGCAAAGTAAAATTTGTTAAACGAAGTCATTTTAATCCAAGTATCTCAATATCAACAGGTACGAAGCCACCTTGATTGTTGATGTGGAAGTCTGTCATTAGCATTTTATCTTTAACAAGTTTTGTATGAATGCGTAAATAACGTCCATGAAGGTCAAGTTTGTGATCATTAGCATATATATCTTTTAGAGATGGAAACAGCAAATATATTCCCTGCTCTGGATAAACGAACCAGTTTTGACTATTCAGAATATTTTCAACAATATCTTTAAACGTTCCTTTATGAACTTTGCTTATATTTTTGATTTTGCGGTCTCTAAGGCGTTTCTTTTTAAGACCCTTCCTCTGAGATGCATTAAGTAGAATATAATCTCTAACTAGTTCAATCATTTTATCATTATTGACCAAAGTAAGGTATTTTTTCAAATATTTCTCTACTTTCTTCTGCTCGTCTATATTTACTTTACGTACTATCCACCCATGAATATTAATTGGGAAACTATATTTGTATTTAAACCCCATCGTTCCTCCACCGATATCAGGGTGAGGATTTAAGGATAGTATTTTGATGTATTTTATTCGATGGTTAAAAAGTTTTGCTATTTCTGATCGCTTTGTATGTAACTTGTCATCTTTTAATTTCAGATTAACAAGAATTGAATTTATTAATTCAATTCTTGGTAAATTAAAATAGCTATCAACAAGTTCTTTAGATATAAATGCAGGAAAACGAGCCGTCTTTCGAGAAGTATTCCAAGTATCGATTGCCTTTTTTGCATTATTCTCATACTCAATTATTAAAGTTATTTTCTCCTTGTCTAATTTAGCTTTTTTCAATTTCTTAATGATTACATCGATAGGATAATGGAGTTTCCCTTTACGGAAAAGCTGTAGTCGTCTATGACGAATCAATTCATGTACAGTATGTGAATAATCATTAAGCAAAATCAAATCATTTTTCCTACCACGTGTAGATTTCATTTTAGGAGAATTACGATAACTATCTTTACTATCTTCAATACGATAAAATAATTCTCTTAGAACCTCCAAACTGCAGAATTTATCGAGTAATTCAATTTCCAATTCTGTCCATTCACTTTTTGGATCTTTTTTTATTAGAAATAATTTCTGTTTAAAAAGATCAATATATATATTTGTTTGTTCAGCTGGATTAGACTTATCCAAGGTTTGCCACAGAGCTTCCACAGTAAGGACCTCTGCGGACAGTAAACCCAATAAAGAAAAATAAAGTACTATTTTTATCATTTTTTCACAATCCTAAATCCAAGGTCATAATTTCCATTGTCAAGAAATGATGAAGACTTAGCAAAAGCACTATGTGCACCTCGGGAGGTGTAAAATGATTCATTCCTTATTACACCTAAATTCCCTACAACATTAAAAAAGTCTATTCGGCTAGAGTATTTAATAGGATCCGGATGTGTAGAAAATATCAGCTCATTTGTACATTTATCTAACACCCATTCCATTGTATTCCCTTGGATATCGTATACACCGAAGTTATTGGGTTTAAGTAACCCTACTTCATGAAGGTGATCTTCTTCGTCAAAATCAATGGAAAACCAAGC
>JABSQK010000619.1 GCA_013215875.1 Lentisphaeria bacterium | reverse complement strand
TCTCCAGTTTGGCAATCCGGTTATCACCTTTGGCATTCTTTAGCGCTTTGGTGGCATTTGGCAGAGTCACATCCTTGAGATTTTTTAAGATGCCGGTAATGCCCTTCATTTTACTGACATCGTCACCGGTGAACATCTCGTTTGATTCGAGGTCTTCCATGATTGCCGCCATGGAATCAAGGGAGGTATCCAGACTGGCACCGACGTCGGCTTGACGTCTGGTTTCTGTTTCAATCACCCGGGCTACAGGGTCTTTGGCGATTAATGCTGTGCTGGTCAGCAAACAGAATAGCAGGCTAATACGGACAAAAATATGAGATCGATAAATCATTTCTTAGGCTCCGGTTTTTTACGAGGTTTCTTTAAGTTGATCGTTAATGCACGAATAGATTGTTGATGGCGCCGGGCTTCCAGGCTGGTGGCAGCGAGTTGCTCACGGACCTGAGCAAGGCGAGCATAGATATACTTCTGATACTGGGCGGTATTGAGAATTTCTAACTTTCGCACGGTGGATTTGTGGCGCCGGGCAACCTTGCCTTCGGCGTTATATTCTTCGACTTCAATTCTGAAATTGACAAAATCTCCCGGCTTGAGGTCTGGTAATGAATCCTTGACTCTCCACTTCCTTGTCCAGGCACCGTAGCGCGGATAGGGCAGGTCCTTTTGTGTGGGTGGTTTTTGCAGTTTACCAAAATCCACACGTACCTCTTTGCCATCGTTCACTGCATAAATCATCCAGGCTTTCTTTATGCCATAATCATCTTTGGCCTGAAAGCGGATGGTGAGGCGTTTGCGAATCGTTCCTTTTACGTCAGCGACCGGTTTAATGATCCGCACTTCCGGAGGACTATCAGGCTTCACATAGACACGATGCGTAGAGCCGTCGTAATTATATCCGGTATCCTTGCGTTTCCAGCGAAAGCGATAGGAGACTGTTTGTGTAAAGGTTTTTTTAAATGTGCAGGTCTTATTGTCAGCGGCGATCGTCATCTCAACCGGTTCGCCTTTGGAGACGATAAACCAGGCCTTTTCCAGTTCAGTATCTGTAGACACTTTCCATTCAAGTATGGACCCTTCAGGAACTTCGACATTCATCTTGTCCACTTTGTAGGGTACCATGCTGGTGTAGTCAGGCGGGGTAATTGAAACCTGAGCCGTTTTTACAACCGGTGCAGGAATTGAGGTAATCGCAAAAATTTGGCTTTGTGTATCACCTATCTTGAAATAGAACTCAAAGGACTGGGTCACCCGGTCGACTTGGTAAATGAAAGTTCCTTTCGATTTATCACGGTCTTTATCCATGATTTCCACCTGTTGAATATCGAGCTTTTGCCAATGCAGTTTTTCCGGTCTCATAAACAGTGTGGCTTGAAGCGGAACCTTGCCGCCTGCCAGAGCGCGTAATTGAACGGACTGGCCGACTTTGACTGTGAGTGGAAAATCGGTCGGAGAGCGTTTGACTATTTCAGGAATTTCGCGTGCAGTGACTTCAAGAATTTTTGTCCGGGTTGGATATTTTACTTCTTTGCCCTGCATGCGCTGAACGTAGACACTAACGTATCCGTGCCGATTGAGGAAAACGATGATACCAAGGAAAAGCACAAAGCAGCCAGCGGAAATTTTAATAATTCGAGAGATGGAAGCAAAATTAATAATGGCTTTAAAATCGACCGGTTCGACCGCATCCACAGCCTGTTCCTGAACCAGGCTTTTAAGGGACTGGGAGCCCATGACAGATGCTTCATCATCAGAAATCTCAATATAATAGGTCAGCAGATTTCTCAGTTCATCATGTGACGCTTCAATTTGCTGGGCAACGGTCATGCGATCGAACGATTTGAGATGGCGCCACCATCTGAATCGAGCGACCACCAGAACAATCACGGCACTCACGCCGGCCAGGACATAACGCCAAACTAAGCTCAGCTCAAAAAGCCAGTCGGCAGCCAGGTTGGCAAGCAACAAGCCACAGATCCAGATCAGTACATGGGCAAATCCACGCAGGCTGGTGCGCTGACGTTCCCGTTTCCAGGTCTGACGTAACTTATTTTCTATGTCCTTATTTTTTTCCAAACTAAAACAGTTCCTTTTTCATTATACCAAACGCTCGCGTCGTCGACAGATCCATTCGATGGCGGTGATGATGACAAGAAAGATAAAGATCCATGTCATATCCCACAGCTCAATAGTTAAGTTTTCAACCTGTGGTTTTTTGGGTGCATTGATAATCTGGCTAATCGTATTGATTTCATTTCCGGAGAGAGCAGCGAGGCCCCCGGTAATTTCGGCGAGTTGGCGAATGAGCTCTTCCTGAAGGCCCGGGTTCTGCATTTCCAAAGATTCTTTTTCCACGGTAAATTCTACCTTGTTGGCTTCTTTCCGGTCCTTGACCATCGCCTTCATTACATAGTCTCCGACATTTCCCGGGATGTAACGACCCTGGTAGAAACCGGGTACATCAGGAACGGGTTTCAAGAGAACCTTTTCTTCATCGCCGCCATTTTCACGACCGACAGTTACCGTGTAGTTCTCTTTTTTAACCGGCTCATAAAGACTGTCCAGAACATTGGCAAACAGTTGGACCTGCTCGCCTTCGGCATAACGATTGCTGTCGGTCTTTAGAGTGATGCGTTCATTGCCGCCCTCGAGTCGTGAGAGACTGAGGAATTGAATTAACTGGGCCCAGAGACGTTCATGATAGCGCCGCCCAACTTGAAAGCGGATGCGCCAGAGCTTTTCTGTGCCAACAAACATACACTTACCACTGCCGTAGCGCTGCCAGGCGATCAGCGGATAAAGTTCGCCTTCAGGGCGGTAGTTTGATAAGGACATTAAGACTGTCGCCGAGGCCTTTTTACGAACCATTGGAACGGAGTGCAAGGGCAGGATGGTTTCGAAAATCTTCGTGGTCATTAATTTGTCTTCACCAATATTAACCAATTCGCTGCTTTCGCCGGAACGGGTAACCACCGGCCTATCGCGAGCGGTGACTTTTTTCCATTCAGAATTTTGGATGCGTACAGGCAGCATGTCGGCAATGGGTGTTTCCCGGTAACTGCGCGGGGAATGTCGCTTACCAGCGATCATTAATAATGAAGCACCGCGGCCTTTCACCAGGCCATCTATCCAACGGAATTGCTCGTGATTAAAATAAGTCGCCGGCACATCACCAAGAATCATCAGGTCGAAGTCGAGGCCGGATTTACCGGCTTCGGGAAAGCGCGACAGATAAAGCGGCGAGTAGGCAGCCAAATCTTTGTCGCCTTCGGTCATTAAAAATTTGACATCGAGTCGGGGATCGCGCAGCAGAACCCATCTGAGATAGCGGTATTCCCAGCGTGGCAGCCCTTCAACGAAGAGCACCTTTATTTTTTCATCGATAACTTTAATGTCCCGACTGTCCTTATTGTTCTCGGTGATAATTTCATCGTCCATGTTGCCGATTTCGATTTCAAGGGCGTATTTACCGGCGTTTTTTGGGGCTTTCATTTTAAAGGTTTCGATTTGAAAGTCACCGGTAAGGCGAACCATTCGTGTTCGTTTTTCGGTACCAATAGTCAGGTTCAGAGCGGCAGTTCTTCCGGCAAATTTTGGCGAGGACCAAAGCTGCACTTTTACTGTGTAGCGATCCTTAATGAACAGTTTGTCTTTGACATAGATGTTGGAGACGCGTAGGTCCGGTGGTTCCGGGCGGCCAATACCTATCGGATAAATCGGAATGCCGCGATCCTTCAAACGTTCGGCAACACCGACCGGGTCGATACCGTGGTTCCAGGAAAAATCGCTGAGTACAATAACCGCGGCGACTGATTCTGCACCGGCGCGGGTAACAGCTTCGTCAACGGCACTACCGAGAGCGGAATACTCGCCGTCGGCAGTAAGGTCATTTACCGCCTTTGCCATATCGTCATCACTTAAAGGCTCAAGTGTTTCGTTGAAGCGGTATACTTGCAGCTTGTGTTGCTCCAAGTCGATGCTGCCAATGAGCCCGCCTTCTTTCTTCATCAGAATGCCTTTAGCGAGATCCATGCGAGATGCGGTTGCGAGACGATTTTGGTCGCCTTCGGTATAGGCTCCGTTTACCTTATATATGCCGAGTGCTTGTGCCGCTTCCTCGAGCTCAGGTTCCGTGAGGCGCTTATCGCGCAGGACCATACTTTCCGAATCATCGACAAGAATCAACACCTGCTTCTTGGTCAACTTTTTATATTCAATTTTCAGTACGGGTTCAAAAATCAAAATACAGACGAGGCAAAGTGCGAGCGCGCGCATGAAGCCAAGGAAGATGCGCAGTCCTTTTTTGGAGTCTCGGAATGAATAATAGGACCACACACTAAAGACGATGGCAGCGGTGAGCAGGAGGAATAAAATTCCCGACAGGCGACCCTGTTGCAGGGCCCATTCCACATAGGTAATCTCGTCGATCCCCTCGCGGCCGCTGATCGTTTCTATAAGTTTTTTAAACATTTATACGTTCACCTGTTTCTTGCGCCCTTCGATGAGTCGCTTGGAATAGATATCGGCTAATATCGCTTGAGCGATTAAACAGAGCAGTGCCATAATCAGCAAGGCTCGCCAAATCTCATAGCCAACACGATTTTCCTTGATCTGTTCCACCAGGCCCGGACCGGCTTTGATAAGAGCAGTGCCGGTTTTTGCGAGAGTGCCCATTAGTTCATCTTCAGGGACAGTTCTTAGATTTGCTTCCCGGGCGGGTATATTGGCACAGAGCAGTTTTGGTGCTTCGCCATCCATCAGCAGTAAGTCATAAAAGCCGGGTTTCTCTGCGTAACCAAAATCCAGGTTGGCTAACTCATCCGGCATGGTGGGATGCACTGTTTTCTTTGGCCGCACGGTTTGGCCATCGGGTGTTTTTACACTGCTTAGTGTACCGATCTTTCGTTTGCTCATGGACATGTGCAGCGGTTGGCCCACCGTGTAGGATGCTTGTCCCAGGCTGCTGGTATGATAGGAAATTAAGCTGTGCAGCCATATTGGATTGAGCGGACTGAGCGGCAGATCGTTCCATTCGCGATTGGCGCTGCTGGCAAAAATCATGATGCGGCCATGGCCGTATTTCCTTTCGACAAGTAAGGGATCGCCGTTGGAAAATTTCAGCGGGGTTCGCACATTTTTTCGTACTTTAAGTTTGCCGTAGGTCCAGAAACTGGAACTGTTCAACAAGTCCTTCGGCAAACGCTGAAGGACCATGCCAATGGCATGACCGCGGTCGGAAACATTCATAGAGACAGCGTTGCTGGCAGGCAGGGTGACGTTTTCGACATACTCAGCTGGAAGAAAATCCGGTTCTGGAAAGCTCGCTTTTAAAGCACCCTCTGTTTTACTGCCCGGGAAAATAATTAAACAGCTGCCTTTGTAGACAGAGTCCTTAATTTTCTTCAGGGTACTGGGTTGCAGGCCGGAGACATTCGCCATGATGATAAAGTCCGCTTTCATTTTGCGTGCATCTGCAGCGCGCGCATCAATCACTTCTATCTGTAAACCAATAGCCGGGCCGCTTCCCTTCAGACGTAATGCCTTTTCAAGGAAATATGTTTCAGACTGATGCTTTTTCGTGCCGGCATAACTACCATCGATGCAAAGAATATTTATGGAGTCGGGAACATCGATAGCAAAATAGCGTCGGTTGTCTAATTCCAGAGCATCTTCTGTTTCGATATGTGCACTCAGGCGGTGAGGCCCGGCATTGCGGAAGGAGACATTGAAAGTAACCAGTTGCTTTTCACCGGCCTTAAGGCTTTGCACAACTTGTGTATCAATCGATTGGCCATCAAGGTCGAGGGTAATTGGTATTCGTTTCTGCTCCTGGTCGCCGCCATTATAAAGTTCGGCGACAAATTGGGCGGTGGCATTGCGGCGGATGGTTCCTCCGGCAAATACAAGATTTGTTAGCGCCAGGTTTTCATTATGGTCGGGTTGAATTTGAATCACTGTGAGCCGGCGGTTTTCATCTTCATTATTCATCGAGCTCATCAAGCCCTGGGCCTCTTCACTCAAAGTTTGAAAATCAATTTTCTGGGCATCGGTAATGATGTAGACTTCGCGAATCGGCGATTTAATATCGTCGATCATTTGTTTAATTACTTTCAGGTTGTTCTCAATATTCAGCCCCTCGCCGCGAACCTCGGCATTCTTGAGAATCTGCTGAACCTGGTTGTGATCAAATGCGGTTGGTGGCAACACGACCTTTGGCTTGTCCCCCATGATAACGATGGATACGGGATCGCCGGGCGAGAGCGTCATTAAAATAGATTGCGCTTGTGTTTTTGCTTCCTGAAAGCGTGTGAAGCGGTCGCCATGGGCCATGCTGTAGGAACCGTCGATGGCAATGATGGTAGCAATGCGCTGGTCACCAATTAGGCTGAAGCCGGCCATATTACGAAGTGTGGGCCTTAGCAGAGCCATGGCAATCAGGAAGAGGGCCAAGCAACGCAGTATGAGTACCAGCAGATCCTCGATACGAACTTTGCGCTTGCGCTTTTTCTGAGTGCGCTGCAGCAGGATCATGGCGCCCCAAGGAATCTTTCGTGTGCGTTTGAGCAGGTGAATGAGAATCGGTACGGTAACACCTACAGCAGCGAGGCCAAGCCACATAAACAATGGATTTAGAAATCCCATACTTTAATTTGTCCTCGTTGTTGTCATTTATTTTTCCTTATTACCGGGTCGCCAAAAACCACCGTGCAGGGCACTTTTACAAGTTTGTCGTATTCCACTGTAATATCGATATCTGCATTGCTTACCGGAAAGGACCAGTAATGCGGTGGACTGCCGGCCTTTAATACTTTCTTTGAAATTTCTTTACCACCTGCGCTGGCTCTCAAAACAAGAGCGGTCTTGCTTTGCTCTGTCATGCAGACTAGAACCGAGAGCTTTGCATTGGCCATAGAGTCACTTTTACTGAGGCGCAAAGTTGTGCCGGCAGTAATTTCGGTGGCCTGGGTCCAAAGGCCCGCAGCCGTATATGTTAAGGGCTTTGGCAGGGGTCCTCGGTTGAGCGGGCCCTGACGTTTTATCAGCTTCCAGGCCGAGAATTTTAGCCGTTCGATGCCTGGCTGATGGCGGCGAATGTAGGCCAGGGCTCCTGTTGCAAAGCGTGCTTTACCCAGGGTCGCATGTTCCAAAACCAGGGCATCTTTTTCCAAGGTAAGCTTGCCACGAAAGACGGATTTATTTGCCAGGCCGATTTCATCGGTTTCAAGTTCTTCAAAATCCGGCTTGTTGCAGACGTAAGCCAAAACCTCCTGCCGTTTGAGAATCAGTTTTCCCAGGGCCGTATTCACTTGTACCCTGTGTCTGTTTATACCGCCGAGCAGACCCGTTACGGGATGGCCATTTTTCTTGTAGAGCTTGCCGGGTTTCATCTCTAGGCCGGCTTTGCCGCCCGGCTGGAATTCAATCATCTCAATCAGTTGCAGGTCGATATCTTTTTCACCAAATGGCTCAATCAAGATTTTTAGCCTGTTTTTGCGAATGCCCAGAACCTTACCATACCAGATTTCACCATTGCGCATGCGTATGGCATTTGCTGAGCTGGCGGTCATCTGTCTTTGCCAGATCACCGAGAGCACCTGGGCCCAGTCACGTGTCTGATTGCCTGCCTTCACACCACTCGGCTGCAGGACTAAAGTGCCCTGCACAGAACCGGTCAGCGTATTGATTGTGCCGGCAATGAGCGAGTGGCTGATCAACAGGAATAGAGAATATGTGACGATGGTTTTTAGCATTAACGGATCCAGTTCATTCGTTTACGGGCAGTGAGGTATTCAGTCAGCACGTCTTCCACCGGGCGCATGGTATCGATCAGGAAATAATCCGCATTGATTGCTTCGCAACTGCTCTTGTAGGTCTTGATCATTTTTTCGAGCTCTTGAATATAATCGAGTCGAACTTTTTCCGGGTGAACTTTAATCATATCTTCGCCTTCGAGTCCTTCGAATTTGACGATACCATCGAAATTGAAACTGAGTTCTTCGTGGTCAACAATTTGGAATACGATAATGTGCTGTCCGGCAAAGTGGAGCCGGCTCAAGCCCTGGATGAACTCTGCTTCATGGTCAAATAAATCAGAAAAGAGAATGACAAAACCGCGGCGGCGAATACGTGCGGCAAATTCTTCCATGATCCCACCGACATTTGTACGCGGCCGTCCTTCGGTATTGTAGAGCTTTTCCGAAATGTTGCCGAGGACCGACATGGAGCCTTTTGGCGGCATGAAATCCCGCAGCTCGCCATCGAAAATTCCCAGGCCAACACTGTCGCCCTGATTGACAATCATGCAGGCCATGGCAGCAGCCAGGTGTTTGGCGTACTCCAGTTTAGTTATATCACCGGAGCCATAGTGCATGGACGAACTGGCATCGAAAAGAAAATGCGCATCGTAATTTGTTTCCGCTTCAAACTGCTTGATGTAGTAGCGGTCTGTGCGGCTGTAAACTTTCCAGTCAATATGGCGAATGGCATCCCCTTGAACATAAGGACGATGATGAGTAAACTCTGTACTTAAGCCATGCAGAGTACTTTTGTGCATGCCCATGCGGGCACCTTCAACGGCACCCCGGGCAATCAGCTCAAGTCGTTTTACTCGTTCGATGACCTTTGGGTCAAGGTATGCGCTTTGCGGGGATTCACTCATGCTGGTACTGTTGAAGACTCTTCAATAAGACGTTTAATAATTGCATCCGGGGTTAAGCCCTGGGATTGCGCTGCGAAGTTTGGCACGATGCGATGACGCAGAACCGGATAAGCCACAGCCTGTACATCTTCGATGCTGGCGTGGTAACGACCACCCAGCAGTGCGCGCGCTTTGGCAGCGGTAATCAGATTGATACTCGCACGTGGACCAGTTCCCCAGGACAAAAGATCCTTAATGAAGTCCGGAGCTTCACCGGCCAATGGGCGGGTAGAGCGTGCCAGTTCAGTCGCATAAACCACTACGTTGCGGGCAACGGCGATGCGACGAACCATTTTCTGGGCTGTCAATACATCAGACTTGATCATGGTCGTTTTGAGTTCCGAACCACCATCCACAGTCTCCTGTTGCACAATACGGATTTCTTCGTCCTTGCTTGGATAATCAACAATGATCTTAAAAAGGAAACGGTCGAGCTGTGCTTCCGGTAACTGGTAGGTACCTTCCTGCTCGATTGGGTTCTGGGTTGCCAGCACGAAGAATGGCAAGTCCAGCTTGAGGTCGTTACCGCCGGTAGAGACCATTTTTTCCTGCATCGCTTCGAGCAGGGCAGCCTGTGTTTTTGGCGGCGTACGGTTAATTTCATCGGCCAGCAGGATGTTGGTAAAGATTGGGCCTTTGAGGAACTTAAACTCACGGGTACCCGTTTCCTGGTTGTCCTGGAGAATTTCTGTACCGACAATATCCGAGGGCATTAAGTCGGGTGTGAACTGGATACGATGGAAGTCCAGTTGCATACATCTCGCCAGAGTACTCACCAAAAGGGTTTTTGCCAATCCAGGCACACCTTCCAGTAAACAATGACCACGGGAAAAAATTCCCATCAATAGTTCTTCTACAACGACATCCTGTCCGACAATGACTTTAGAGATTTCGTCGCGAGTTGCACGATAAAGATCACAGATCCGGTCGACCTCTTCTTTATCTTCCTTTGTTTGTGTATCAGCTGTTTCGCTCATTATTCTTTCCTTATTTTTTCATCTGTAATTTTTTCAAAAGTAAACTGTCCCCAGTTTCCTGGATGGATCATAAGTTCCATCACTTCATCATTCACTATTCCTGTAGCCTTGTTGCTCCAATACGTTCTCAGTACACTGTCCTGGCCATTAGGATCACTATGTAAGGCACCAAAATCGCCTTTAAGTTTCATGCCCTCGGTGATCTTTAATTTGAGATCGCTCAATGGAATGGCAGCCTCCACTGTATACCCTCTTTTGTCTTTTTTAACCACGATTTTTACATTTTCTAAAATTCGTATGTCTTCCATTACGAAAGACTTAATCACTCCGGACTGAAAAGTGTGTGGTTCTCCGCCCTTTGATTTTTGCCTATAGAGTACCGCCGTTGCCTTATTATTGTAGTTGGCAATGGAGAGGCGAATATCGCCAAAAGTGGCTGTCCCCCGGCTTGGATCCGCATCCGGATCGACGCCGATTTGGAAATCGACACTATCGCCTGCGGAGTAGACATAGGTCGATTCGTCTGCACCGTTAATCCACGGCGATGAATCCTGAACCAACCATCCAAGGTACAAATTTTTGTCGTCATAGCTGGCGGCAAAACGGACCTCGCAGGACCGTTGCTTAGTAAAACGTATAACCGTGGTATCCTTAAAATCTTTATGGATATTGCCGGTAAATTTGGGGGTAATCTGTTTGATAGAATAGGCTTTCTTTTCGGCCCGCACCTGCAACAATGCCCCGCGGGTTTTTTCGGCGATGAGACGATCTTTCTTGTTCAATGTGATTTTTCCGCCCTCGAGCTTTTTAACTGTGTCGAGCCCGACAACTTTTGAATTCCAAAATGCCAGCTTGCCAGCTTGAACATAGACTGTTCCGTCTTTGCCTTGAATCATTGAGCCGCCGAAGTCCTCACCGCCAAGGCCGCAGGGGATGTTGTCGAGATTGGCACCAGGTTCTGCTTTGGGAAATTTCCATTTTGTCTGATCCACTTGAAAGAGCGGCGATAGGTAAAAGCCATCTTCCGTCAGCAGGTGCCATTCGCCGATGTTTGTATTAATTGCCCAAATTT
>JABSQK010000618.1 GCA_013215875.1 Lentisphaeria bacterium | reverse complement strand
TGTTTTTTGATGCTCGATTAATTTACACCAGTACTTCTCTTTTTCATGATCCATTTTCTTGTCCTCCATTTTGTAGACGAACAAAATAGGATCAAAAAAATCAGGACGTAAAGACTGTGCTACAATCACCGCTTACTTTACAGATGGCAGAGTCAACAAACAGATTATCAATCTTAGAACGTTTGTGGCGGTTCCTCACGGAGACTACGCTAGGCTCACATCATGGCACGGCAAGCACTTCATCCAGCTCAGAATCCAGTCCCGAACAAACCAATACCCCTGAAACGTCAATACAATCCCTTAAAACGGTCTCCGAAGATCAACTGGACGAAGCGGTAAGAAATGTCGAAGCTCCAGTTGAAGAAGAAATCGATGACTATGAATATTGGTGGCAAATAGACCCTGTAAAATATCATTACCCGATTTTTGACTCCATAGATGTGGACAGTTTTAGAGCGGATATCGAAAAGAAAATTGAGCGTGGTAACTTCAAAATGAAAAATCTGCCAAACCACATATTTGCCATAATGAAGCTGTTAAACAACGCAAATTTCAATTATCAGCAACTTTCAAGCCTGGTCAGCAAAAGTCCTGTATTGACCGGCGAGTTCATTCATTTATCAAATTCAGCACTTTATAGCAGAGGCAGGAAAATAAATGACCTGAGAGTGGCTCTACCACGCCTTGGTCAGGAAAAGATTAAGCTCGTTCTCTACATGAATAGTGCCCGTTCATCGCTCAGGGAACACCCTCTCTTTGACAAAGTCGCCGGTGATATTGTCGAACATTCATATGCTGTAGCAATCATCGCCAATTATCTCAGCCAACGCTATTACCCGGATCCGGACATGGCTACATTGGCGGGGTTATTACACGATATCGGCAAACTTGCTGTGCTTAAGGAATTGGCAGAGGAATTCAATGTTGAAGATACAGGTCTGGTTTTTGGTGAGGAAAGTTTCGATGAAATTATACAACCTGTATATGCCCAAGTAGGATACTCATTAGCACAGTTTTGGAATCTCGATAAGGAGACCACCAATACCATTCGATATACCAACAATCTGCATGAATTAATGGATTCCGGGTACGAGGACGATGTGTACCTGCCAGCACTCATCCAGCTGAGTGATTATCTTGCCTGTCGTTTGGGTAAAGGTCGATATATAGATGAACCAAATCTTTTCGCGCAGCCAGGATGTATTGCAATGGGCATTGAAGACAACAAGCAAAACCGTGAATTCTTCGAGCAAGTAAGCTCATTTGCCATCGCAAAAATTGAAGAAAGCGGGGTAAAATAAATGGCTAAAGTCCCCAAAATTAATACACTTATTATTCGTGCTTGTGCCAGAATGGTGTACCAATTGTTGGTGTTGATGGTGAAGCCATATCGCGTGATTTCATTGCTCCGGAGGTATAGGCGATCCGACCGGCCTGACAGGCATATTTAAATGCTGTTCCCATAGCAACTGGGTCTTCCGCCAGGGCAATCGCACTATTTACAAGTACTGCATCGAAACCAAGCTGAAAAGCTTCCACTGCATCCGAAGGCTTTCCGATGCCCGCATCAACCACCAGTTTTATATCCGGCAGACGTTCACGCATCGTACGCAAGGCAAAGGTATTTAACAACCCCTGACCAGAGCCAATTGGGGAACCCCAAGGCATGATAATTTGGCACCCGGCATCAGCAAGTTTTTCTGCAACAATTAAATCCTCTGTGGTATATGGAAAAACATTAAATCCATCTGCAATCAAAATTTTTGTTGCCTCAATAAGCTGGCATGTATCGGGTTGTAGAGTGTAGTCATCGCCAATGAGTTCGAGCTTTATCCAATCAGTCTCAAATACTTCCCGGGCCATCTTCGCAGTTGTAACCGCTTCTTTCACGGAATGGCAACCAGCAGTATTTGGCAAAATGTGGATGCCTAGAGCTTTAATGATATCCCAAAAATCCGTCCCCTGCCCGGCCCCTTGCCGGCGTAATGATACTGTTACAACTTGAGCACCGGATGCTTTTATTGAATCGCTCATGATTTGTGGTGATGGATACAGTGCAGAGCCAATAAACAAACGACTCTCAAGTTTGGCATCCACTATGTCCAATAAATCATCCATCTCTCAACCACCCTGCATCGGTGTGACGATATCAATTAAATCGCCATCCCGTAGTGTCGTAGAATCATAGTCACTGCGCGGAATAAAATCTTCGTTACAGGCAATCGCTATTTTTTCTGTGCTGTAGCCCAGATCTTTTAATAAGGCTTGAACTGTTAGTTCATTAGCAAATTCGTTTATTTCACCATTTATAGATAAGTTCATAATACGCTTACAAATTCTTTCATTTTATTATTAAGTTCACGCCCATGAATTAAATCGGCGACAGTCTGTGCCAGCACCGGGCTGATCAAAAATCCATGGCGAAATAAACCATTAACCCGAATCAGACTATTGTCGATACTCACTCTGGGTAAATTATCAGGAAATGCCGGACGACAATTTACAGAGACATCCACAAGTCGGGCTTCGGCAAATCCGGAATGCACCGAATACGCCGCTGATAAAAGTTCCAGCATCGACTGTACACTCGGCGGGCTCATATCATGACTCTCAATCTGGGTCGCGCCGATTATATAAATATCATCTGCCCGCGGAACAATATACAAAGGGTAGCGCGGATGCATTAATCGAACGATGTGATCGATACTCACATCCGGAGCATGCAGATAAATAAGCTCGCCACGCACTGCACGTAAATCAGGCAACGCATCCTTTGCTGCAAGGCCACGACAATCAAGCACCCAGTCGTATCCAGAAAGTTCAGCAGGATCCACAGATTCATTTTTAAAGCTAATTTTATTTGCCAGAAAGTCGGATGAGTTCTTAATAAACAGACGGTTGTCCACTTGTGCTTCATTCGGACTCAGATAAGCAGATGAAAAATTTGTTAATTCCGCTTCGAGTCCGTGCAGTGCTGCTTTATCCAAATTTTCAAAAACGTTTTGTCCAAGTTTTTTTTCGATACCACTAAGAAACATAGAAAGCGTGCTCTGGTCGTTTTGATGCGCCAGTACAATGCTCGGAGACTTTTTAAATCCACAATCGAATTGGTCATTTAAGGCTTGCCAGTAATCAATCGACAGCTGGCCCATTTCGAAGATCGACATCTCGGAATTATCCAGTTCGCAATAGGGAGTGAGCATGCCTGCGCCCGTATAAGTACACGCATTGGTGATGCTGAGGTCTTGTTTATCGAATAAATCAATCGAGCAAGAATCGGCGAGCTCTATGGCGCATAAGCGCCCAATGACCCCGGCCCCGACAATAGCAACTTTATTCATATGGATTGGTGGAAGCGAAAACTTTATGTCCGACGAAGAAAGGTCCCATATGCTCCATATAGTTTGACGTCTGCTCAGTTTTTCGCATGGCCTGAACAATCGCAGAAGCGCCAATGAGCTCTTTACTCACCAGCCCAATAGTAAAATCGTTATCATTTTTGTCGAGTCCAAACGATGCCAAGCGAATATCTTGTGCCAGCCCCGCTTCACCAAAGGCACGACCAATTACACCATGTTCACCAAGGATTTTGCGTTGCTCGCCAATCTCCATGGTATTAAACTCACCCTTACGTTTTAGTGGATAAAAAACGATCCAGGGGCAGCTCATGCGTAAAAGATTTCGTACGGGACGCTTCAACAGCGTTTCATCCAAGTCCTGCTCATAGCCTATAGCATACGTCCGGCCTAGCATAGTATATTCATCTTTCAGAACAAGATCCGCAAATGGATCTTTATTCAATACAGGACGTACTGTTTCGACAAAATAGGCAGGGTCTTCAGAAAATGTGATTATCGCAATACCATAGGGATCGTTCACATCTTCGATCACACAACCTCGCAAATCATGCTCTTTAAAACAGTTTACCACATCCTCAGTATCTGCACATTCAGTCCAAACGAGCAATTGAAAATAGACCCTGCGCTCACTGTATTGTGGTTTATGGTCTGGGCCCATTCCTTTTTCACGTATATCCGTAATCTCATCACTCATCTCAAACTCCTATGTTTTCTAGTAGAACCAGGCTAAATATGCGCGAGATAAAACAGCAGTAAAGCCAGAATTCTCATTTATTACTTAAATCCTCCTAAAACTTGCATATAGTGATAGAAATATTAAATAAATATAATTGTTTAAATTTAAGATAACACAATGCCAAATTTTAATAATAAGCATATTCGGTTTCTATACATTTTCATCGTAATAGGCGCTCTCCTATTCCTTGCTGTGTGGCAGAAAAGTTCAAAAGCCGACGTACTCGAAAAGGGAATTCCAAAAGCCAGAGCAAATTTCTCCAATAAAAATGAAGTGGAAAGTCTTAAGAGTACCAGCCTGCCTGGTACGGCAAAAGCATCTAAATTAACCGGCTCATGGCCACAGTTTCGCGGAGCTAAACGCGATGGCATCGCCGATGGTGATGAACTCTTATCAACAAATTGGTCGAAAAATGGCCCCGATAAAATCTGGACCATCAAGGTTGCCAAAGGACATGCCGGTGTGGCGATTTATAAAGGACGCGTCTTTCTTCACGATTACGATGAAAAAACGAAACGCGACGTAATCAGATGCTTGTCCTTCGATACCGGCGAAGAAATATGGCGTGTCAGTTATCCCATTCTCATTAAAACCAGTCATGGCATCACCCGTTCCGTGCCCGCAGTAAATGATAAATACCTCGTGACCATTGGCCCAAAGGCACAAACTTATTGCATCAACCCCGATACAGGTAAAGTCATTTGGTCGAAAAGTTTGGTGATGGAATTCGGCACAAAAGTACCCACATGGTACAGCGCCCAATGCCCGTATCTGGATGGCGAAGATATCATCCTCGCACCATCCGGACCCGAAGCTCTTATGATAAAGGTAGAAGCGGCAACAGGAAAAGTTATATGGACAACACCCAACCCGCTTGGCTGGACCATGACTCATACATCCATAGTTCCCATGATGCTTGATGGTCGCCAAACCTATATCTACTCGGCTAGTGGCGGTATTGCCGGCATCGATGCCGAAACAGGGAAACTTCTTTGGGACAGTGTAAAATGGAAAGTGAAAATTGCCGCATGTGCCAGCCCGGTTGTTATCGATAAAGACCGCATCTTTTTCTGTGGTGGGTATGGCTCTGGTAGCTCGATGATGAAAATCTCAAAGGAAAATGATAGCTATAGTATCAAATCTATATTTAAATTTAATCCCAAACAATTTGGCTCAGTACATCATACCCCATTGCTTTACAAAGATCATATCTTTGGTGTATCACCCGAGCACCATCTCGTTTGTGCAACGCTTGATGGTAAGATTAAATGGACCAGTGCTGGTAAAAATAAATTTGGCAATATGGGCCCCTACATGATCATACAAAATAAACTGTATATCATGGATAATGAATGCAATCTTTTTCTCCTGGATATAGATAAAGATGGGTATAAATTGCTGAGCAATGCGAAAGTACTTCCGGGGCATGATTCATGGGGTATGATGGCCTATGCAAACGGCCGTCTGATTATTCGCGATTTGGATACAATGAGCTGTCTGGATTTAAGCACAAATGGTAAATAGTGAGCAAAAAAAGAAAATTTAACCCCGATGCATTTCTCTACGGAGGGCTGGTCGCAGCTATCGTTATAGGCGGGGCATTATACATATACAAGCAGCAAAAACTCAACAAAAATCTCGGCAAATCAAACCAAAAAAATGCCTTCGGATCTAAGAAAAAAGACCCATATGGACCCGAATCCATACGCCATGTCGCCAATAAATTGATTAAATTTAAAAAAATACAGGAAATTCGAATATCTTTTCAAGACGCAAAAAGCATTGAATTAGACGGCTATGGTGGCTTTTATGTGTCGGGAAATAAGGGTGTGCTTCATTATGACAATGCCGGCAAGGAAAGCGTTTTTATCAAAACAAAAGAAGCGGTACGTTTCATCTTACTCTACGAAAAACAATTGTATTGCTGCATTAAAAGTCGCATCGAAATCTATGATCTTGAGGCTAAAAAGGTGGATACTCTCTACCATCGGGACTCATCTGCGCGTCTTACTGCCCTGGCAATTAACAAAAAATATATCTTTGCCGCGGACAATCGCAACAAATGTATTTGGCGTTTCGATAAGGAAAAAGACGAGCTAATAAAATTTGGAACGCATACAGAAGACAGAAAAAACGGCTTCATCATTCCGGGTCCGTGGATGGATCTTGAGCTTAGAAAAGATGGAATCCTCTTTGCATCTAACCCTGGAAGGCATAATGTTAATGGGTATACAGAAGATGGTGTGTTAGAAATTGTATTAGGTAAGCCATCATTTCGCCATGATGGTTTTAATGGCTGCTGTAACCCAGTCGCCATTGCATGTCTCGATGACATGATCGTAAGTAGTGAAAAAGGCATTTCTCGCGTAAAACTTACAAACATGCAAGATGAGTTTGTTTCCATTGTTGCTGCACCGAAAGATTTTAAAGAAAACAAGCGCAGTTTTGTCGTCGACTTACAGGTCGATGAAGTTGGAAAAGTCTACACACTTATCTCGGGATTAAATAAAGTATTTGTATACGAGAAAAAGGAGAAACTGAAATGAAGGAACAAGACGAAAAAAAGTCGTTTGACCGTCGTTCTTTTTTCAGAACTTTATCACTTGGCACATTAGGTGCAACTTTCACCTACCTTTTTGCCAAAGCTGCCGCCAGCGGTGATTGCTTTGGCAACAGCGCATGCAGATCCTGTAGCCGCAAAGATGGTGGATGCGAATTACCCCTTGTTATAGAATATCGTAAAAAACAACTCGTACTCAAAGAGAAGCAACGGCAAAAAAATATTGCCCGCCTCAAGGACCCGGAACTTCTGCGTCTGCTGAAATTGAAGGATCAGTCAAATGGATAATGAAGAAGAGAAAGAAGCGGTAAATCCAGCCCGGCGCGAATTTATACGCGATGCAGCTCGTGGTGCAAGTGTAATAGGCATGACCTTTGCAATCGGTGGTTTACTACCCGCCAGTGCCGAAGAGCAAGGATTCGTATGGCAAATCAATCCCCATAAATGTACCGAATGCGGACGCTGTGCCGATGAATGCATCCTGCAACACTCTGCTGTAAAAGCCGTACACGCATATGGCATGTGTGGCTATTGTGATTTATGCACAGCTTATTTCAAACCGGAACCCTACGAATTAAATGAAGGGGCGGAAAATCACATGTGTCCGACCGATGCGGTTAGACGCAAACATATTGATGGGCCCTATTACGAATATCATATCGATGAAGAACATTGTGTTGGCTGTGCAAAATGTGTCGATGGTTGCCGCAGTTTTGGTAACGGATCCATGCACCTGCAAATACAACAGGACATTTGTGTCGATTGTAATTCCTGTTCCATCGCAATTGCCTGTCCGTCTGATTCATTTGAAAAAGTTCCCGCAGATAATCCCTATATGTTTAAGACAGAGGAAGACGTCTGGCATCAGTGAAACAAAAGCAAGCCATAGCTTACCTTCTTTCTGCTAAACTATTTTCCCTTTTTGCAGAACCACAAGATCCACCAGACATACCGGGCTATTCATTACCCATCTCGGGAAAACCTGAGACGCGTGGTTTTAGTATGGACTATATGGATATGTCGGTGCTCTTTCTCGCACTCA
Source organism: Lentisphaeria bacterium (assembly GCA_013215875.1). Lineage (GTDB taxonomy): Bacteria > Verrucomicrobiota > Lentisphaeria > JABSQK01 > JABSQK01 > JABSQK01. The sequence goes on along the minus strand of JABSQK010000618.1, from coordinate 171 downwards.
GTATCACAACCTATTTCACTCTTAAGAAACGCTCTCGTAAAGGCATTTTCTGGACATCACTATTCTCACTTGGCTATTTTGGCTTCTATCGCCAGGGCTGTGTTTGCCCAATCGGTTCTATACAAAATGTTGCTGAAGCATTGTTCAGCCCCACCTATGTTGCCGGCCTGG
>JABSQK010000617.1 GCA_013215875.1 Lentisphaeria bacterium | reverse complement strand
CTTGTTTTTTGATGCTCGATTAATTTACACCAGTACTTCTCTTTTTCATGATCCATTTTCTTGTCCTCCATTTTGTAGACGAACAAAATAGGATCAAAAAAATCAGGACGTAAAGACTGTGCTACAATCACCGCTTACATAAAAACCGACACAAACCTAATGATATATTTCTATGTGAATCAGATGATAAAAAATTCGTGAAAATTCGTGAAATTCGTGGACAAAAATCTTAGTTCAGTATCGAAGCGATGAGTCCGGCATTATTGCTTGTCGATGTGAGCTCCGGTAGCTCGCCGCCGTTCTGTGACAAGTGAAAACATAGTGCACCATTTGTTACTGAATAACTGTCAGGCAGGGCCCGGGGATCGGCTGCTTCATAAACAATAAACAAACAATCATCTGCTAAATTCCGCTTAATCATCTGTTGGGCGGTCCACCACGCTTCTTCAATTGACTCCATTGTGTCAAAGACATAATGCGGACCTGAAAACCCGTGTTCGATCGCCACAAGGTTTGCTGCAGTATTGCTATAACCATGTGGAAAAATCATCGGGCTGGCATAACGATGCCCCTTGCCAATCATCTGATCATAAAATTCGTAGGCTGATTTACTGGCGCCAAACTGCGTCGCACTAATAATTGCTGTTCGTGATGGATTGCTCAGTTCTGCTCCGTTCAAAGCCAGCGATGCAGCCGCCAGAGCAAATGCGCCTGATGGATCCAAATACCCCTTCACTGTATTGATATACGGCTTCACGCTAAAATCAGCCAGTTCATCATTCGACTCTGGACATTTTGGCAACTCTTTCCCCTGCCCTATCTCACCACTCAAAACCCACGCCATATTCACCAATCCCACCTGTGTATCCATACTCAAATTCTGTTCAATCGGGTTCAACGATAAAACACTCGCCGCATTGTTTCCACCCAAACCAGCCGAATTCGTAACAGCGATTGAACAGCTTGTGGATTTATTTTCATCCCCAACATAGTTAATATCACAAGCGGGATCATGCTCCTGCAAACTATTGAGCTGTGGAAGCTGAGACGCTTTCATGGCCTCAATCGTCATGACAATTTCTGCTAAACCAGCCGCACCCAGCATATGACCCAAAGTCGATTTCAAAGCCAGAACAGGAACCTTGCGGTGTTTAAGCAAATTGTTAATCGCCACAGATTCTGTTAAATCGTTGGCGGTTGTGCCTGTCGCATGGGCACAGATGAGCTCAACATCTGCATCACTGAGCTCAATTTCATTAAGTGCCGCAGCCATCACCCGGCGTGAACCTTCCGCCTCTTTCAAAGGAGCAGTTAGGTGAAAAGCATTATTGTTTGTCGCTGCCGATGCGAGATAGGCATATGCATCAGTCCCTTCTTCCGATGACAGCAAGATCGCTGCAGCTCCTTCACTAAAAATGGTCCCGGTACGATTGATATCAAACGGGCGAATCGTATCCGTAGTAATCGTTCGTAGATTGGACAAACCACACCAGCAATATTCCGTAAGTACATCAAAACACACAACAATTACGTTTGTGCAGCGTTTGGCTAATAACCATTCGCGAGCCAACGAAACTGCTGCTGCCCCAGATGCACAAGACAAGGATAAATGGGCAAGTGGTCCCTTGAGCTTTAGATCGTTTTGAAGATTGCGAATAAAATATTGCTGGCTGTCGAAAGTTTCAGTATCGATTTCATCTACATCAAGACGTTCGCGCCAACACCATTCTTTGGTTTCCAGCAAGGCAAAATTGCTTGCTAAAAGCAGACCTGTATCTTCAGGGAGCTCCCGACTCCCAATTGCCTCTGCTACCGCTTCTTTTATAAATGCCAGGGCCAGGTCGCCCTCATAACGTTCACGCAGAGATTCTTCGATTTCTTCAGAAATGACTCCACCGGATGTCTGGGCAAAATCGGCCGACGGGAAACGTGTAATGGGTTTAAACGACGATTGTTTATTCAACAGTGATTGGAAAGATTCATCAATGGTATTGCCAATCGATGAAATTAAGCCAGTTCCTAAAATGGAAATCTGCATGTTTACCTCGTATTCAAGTATAGGTAAACAATAATACCTTGTGCAGTGTTTTCATCCACGAATTTCACGAATTTTCACGAATTTTTATCATCGGATTCACATAGAAATGTATCATTAGGCTTGTGTCGGTTTTTATCCACGTACTGCTGTTCAACTGTAAACTAAGTTTATGTGCGATAAGCCATAAACTCTTTTAACTAATTCGTGCTAATTCGTGTAATTCGTGGATGAATGTAGTTTTTTACTGAGCACTGTTATCTTAATTCGTGTTCATTTACCACTTCGTTCTCATATGGTGTATTCGTTTCCCGATGGTCTGTGGTTTAATAGTTGTTTTTAATAATTACCACTTCGTTCTCATACACAAGGTATTCGTTTCCCTTCGGTCTCGTGTTCATTCGTGTAACTCGTGGATCACCGTAGTTTTTTAATGAGCCTTATTTTAAGGCTGCTTTCATTGTGATCAGTGCGTATGCACCTGCAAGCTCAGGTAGTGACTCAAAAAAGCGACCATTCCCGTTCGACCAGGTGCCATCTTTTTTCTGCATTTTGAGTAATTTGTTGAGCACATCTTCACGCCACTTATGCTTAGCACCTTTGGCATCTAAAATTGTATCAGATCCATAAACACTCAAGGCCTTCGTCATAATGTAGATGTAATAAAACATGCCCTGCTGTCCCATTCCAGGATTTTCCTCTATCGTATAGTTTTTCTGTAAGTAAGCGATGGCCGATTTCACACGAATGTCTTCACGACTGATATTGGCATAGAGCATACTCATTAAGCCGGCATATGTCATGCTACCGCCGCTCAACATCTTATTTTCATCTGCACCTTCGACCTTACTTTCATTTGGACGGTAATAAAAACCACCCTTGTTTTTGTCATCGAGCATGATGTTCTTCTGATTATTGTGGTCTTTCAAATTCTGGCAATTCGAAAGAAATTTTTGAGCAATCTTCCACATTTCATCAACTTTTTTGGCCGCATCGGGATCTTTACTATGGGGTTCTTTGTCCAGGTAGTCGGTCATTTTCAACGCAGCAGCAGTCCAGGAAAAGTTTGATAAATCCGCCCGGCCTGTCTTTCCGTAACCTATACCACCATAATCAATCTTGCTCGCGTCTTTGAATTGTGAGCTCTGTAAGTAGCGTCGCGCTTTGAGCATGACCGCTTTATCCTCTGCACGATTTACTGTTGCCAGAGCCATCAAAACTATTGATGTGGAGTAATTGGGGTAGAAACCACTTTTTTTCCCTTTTGCATCAAGATGTTTCTGCAATGGAAAAATTGATCCATTAGGCTGCTTAAAAGACAAGATGTACTTAAACGCCTTATCTGTTACTTCCTTTTCTTTCTTAGCATCGATCCCCGATTTGTGAAGTCCTGTCACAACAAGCGCTGTTATGGCCGGATGTCCGCCAAATGAACCGTCTTTAGCTTGTAGCTTGATAATCGCATCAGCCCCTTTTTTAAGACTTTCTACACTTGCCTTCTTCACCACGCCATCCACTGCAAATGCTGACAGTGCGGTAAACATTACTATAAATCCGATTAACTTTTTCATTTAACACCTCAATTTTGATTTATACTATAAAGTCTTTATTTAGACTAGTCAAGTCTTGTTTAATAACATAGCTAAGTTTGCTCTCACAACAAATAATTTGCCTGCATATTTGACAAGTTAAAATCGCTGGCTACCTTGCGTTAAATACGGAACATTGTTCTGTATGACCCTTTGGCATAAGGGTTTGGAGGTGTTATATACATTTTATTCACTTGAATACATGGCTATTGACATAGCTATCGTCTTGAACAGGAGGCATTAATGGCAAAAAAATACGATGATGATGCGATAAAATCGTTAAAATCTCTGGAGCATATTCGCTTGCGTCCGGGGATGTATGTTGGCCGTATGGGCAATGGTGCCCACATGGATGATGGTATTTATGTGCTTCTCAAAGAAATTATAGATAATGGTGTCGATGAATATATCATGGGACATGGCAAGCACATTGATATCTATATTGATGAGAATGAGGTGAAAATCCGTGATTTTGGCCGTGGAATTCCTCAGGGTAAACTGGTCGAATG
>JABSQK010000616.1 GCA_013215875.1 Lentisphaeria bacterium | reverse complement strand
GGTGCCAGAAAAGGCGAGTTCAAAAGTTTCCATTTATGATCAAGCCACGAGAGAAAATGAGAGTCAAAGGTGACACTTTCTGTATTCACAGAAATGGATATATTACTCCTTAAGGAAGTGCCATTAGGTCACAGGCCTGGGTTTATAGGATAAAAGAATCCAGCTACGAAGTAGCGTAGTAATTAATCAAAGATGTATTCCCTATTGTAAGGCAGATCGTGCCTTTCTAAAAAACCTAATAACTCAGTCTTGAAATCCATCTTCTTATGATGTTCTTCCTGCTTTTCAATATATTTATAAACAGTATCTATTTGGGAATTGCTCACCGAAAATGCTGCATAGCCATTTTGCCAATAAAAATTTGGCTCATTTAACTTTTTCTTGGCCCATTCTGAAGTCGATGTTTTTAAACCCTCAACACAATCTGCGACTGTGCAAGTTGAATTGAGATCTCCTAATAAATGAATATGATCTTCATGCCCACCAACAATTCGAATGAAACCAAAGTCATCTTTAAATATTTTTGCCAAATATGCAAAACATTGTTTTTGCGTTTCAATATCTTGTATAAACGGGAGTCTATTTTTGGTTGAAAAAATTATATGAATCGTATTTCTGCAGAAACTTTGTGCCATTGTTATACCTTTAACATACTATGCTCTTTCAGAGCTGAAATTTATCTATATTAAATACCCAGGCCTTCGACGGCCTTCGACCTGGGCTAGCCTACTTTTAAAAAGAATCCTTACTCCAAAAAAATAGAATTCCCTAGGCTAGCCTACAAACAAGATAACCCTACTTAAACGATTTAATATATGATTTTATTACGAATAGGATCTCTAATTGTAATTTTATATAATATGTAGATCGAAAACCTACTATCTATGTCCTTGGGGGCTAGAACCTTGTTTTCATCGCAGTCGTTCGGCGAGGTAGAGCGAGTCGACTAAAGTGCCGGATGAGAATTTGGAGTTTGCGCCCAATAATTCATTTACCACTCGGCCCGGAGCTGAATCTTCACTTGAACCGGCGCATTTCAGAGCCACATCATGCAATAAAATTTGCCCACCGACTTTAACGAATTTTTTCCAGTCACGTACATCGTTGCGAACACCAGTATAACTATGATCCGCATCGACAAAGATTAAATCTGCTTTCTCTGTCCAGATTTTTGCAAGATCAGTCGTATAGCTTTTTATGGGTATGAGTTGGTAATCAACCCCGGCTTTTTTCATATTGTTGCTAAACATATCGAAAAAGCTGATTCCTTCTTTCGCCTTATTACGAACGACATCCCGTGTTTTATCAAAAACCGAGCTGCCATCACCTTCCCAGGCATCGATACAATATATTGTCGCATCCGGTTTATCTGATAATGCCTTAGCGATGATCATACTGCTCAGTCCAAAACAACTACCAAGTTCAACAATAACTGGTGCTGGATTATCCATGCCCTTTATCAAACGGTATAGGAATGTTGCTTCAAAGAAAGAGAACCAGCCGATGGTCCCAGTTTGATTGGCCTGGATGAGCAGGGTTTCACCCATTGCTTTATAGGAACGCCTGTCTTCCGAATCTTCGTCCAGTATCTTACAAAAGATCTCGATTGCCTCTTCCATTCTGCTCATACGGGCAAGCAATATAGCCAATTTACGCTGATAACTCATATTGTTTGGTTTAAGCAGTAGGGCATATTTCAGATATTTCATTGCCAGGAAAAGATTCTCATCCTGCACCTGGGTAGAAAAATTTGCCCATTCAGCGGCAGAATATTCCTCGACTGGCATTGTACTAATTCTAAAGTTCATAAGTTTTCAGCTCAAACAGAGCAGCTATCCTTATTTCGATTAACATTGAGTATATACAAAGCAACAACCGTGCCAGATTTACAAATGTATAAATTCATTCGCTTTGCTCCTACTAATTGCAGCATAATTAAAAGTACAACATTAAAGTAGGTCGGGTTCTCCGAACGCGATCATTGACTATAATAAAGTATCTGTGGACGCGCTCGGAGACCGACCTACTAATAATGCCCTGAGAACGCCTTATCCCACCTTGCATTAAAAATAAATAAACCTAGGTTGCCCTTTCTAAAAACGATAAAGCGAGAGGATAATGATGTCGATAGCAGAAGATGGAAACACCGTAAAAATACACTATAAGGGTACACTCGATGATGGTTCAGTATTTGACTCATCAGAGGGACGCGATCCCCTGGAATTTAAAGTTGCCTCAGGAATGGTCATTAAAGGATTTGATGATGCCGTGCGCGGAATGAAAGTTGATGAAACTAAAACCACCCGCATTCCACCGGTAGATGCCTATGGCGAAAAGAACGACGAGATGGTTATCTCTGTTCCTAAAGAAATGCTGCCTCCTGACATGGATGTAAAAATTGGAGATAAACTTCAGATGACGACCCAGGAAGGACAACCCGTCCCGGTAACTATAGTGGAAATGGGTGATGATGAATTGAAAGTCGATGCCAACCATGAGCTTGCTGGCCAGGCACTGACTTTTGAAATCACACTGGTAGAAATTTCCTAAATATTTTTAATTTCTTTTAACAAGCCATCCCAATGGGATGGCTTGTTTTGTTTTAAATACTGTTTCCGAACAAATTATTAGATATTGATTAATTTAATAAATTATTTACTTTAATGATAAATGAGTATAAGTATGAGTAATTTATCAAATGAAGAAAAGCAGGATATTTTAGATCAGCCTACAAAACAACTAAATATATTTCTTGTAATCATTCTATCTTTTATCGCCTTTATGTTACCCACTTTGAATGCACCACTCGAGTTTGAGAACGATGATTTTAATGGTGTTGTATGGGTCGTGTATTGTATTATTTCAGGTGCAGGCGGTCTTATTTTTTGTTCACCATGGCTAATAATTGTATACGGTCTTTATAAGGAGAAAAAATTGCATAAATACCGCAGCATTTTCCTTTTATTTCCAAGTATAGTCGTGACTCTTGTTTCCTTATGCACATTAATTATTAAAAATTAACTATCTGGATATTGACTAGTTCGGTTCGCATAACGCTGAATACTCTATACTTTATTACGATGAGAAACTTAAATATACAAATACCTGCAGTGATCCTGAGAATCGTTTTTTTTACAGTGTTTTTCATTGCCCATGCAAAACCCTCTAAAATCAAAAATGATGAAGCGGTCGTTTTCTATCGCCAATCTGCCTGGCTCGATAAGGATGTATGGGTGATACCTGTGTTTGCATTTGTCTATGAGCCGGAAGATAGCCGAGTGCGAAAAGCACTCGTAAAAAAGTTTTTGAAAAAGAAATACGGTATTGAAGTGGATGATGATGCAATTTTTAGCAAGCGGGTGAATGC
>JABSQK010000615.1 GCA_013215875.1 Lentisphaeria bacterium | reverse complement strand
TACCAATAAGGCGATGAAACAAGAGACTCAAATGATTGGTGGAACCAAGGGTTCTCATATCATCGTCAATCACCCCGAGCTCTTGCAGGCATTAGATGCGAACATGATTTATTATGAAAACCCCGAAGGCCGGGTCTGTATCTTATACCCGTTTATGGGCAATGTGCTTATAGGATCAACAGATATTCCCGTCGATGATCCAGCCGAGGCACTATGTTCACCCGAAGAAATAGACTACATAATGGAGTCTGTGGCATCCGTATTTCCCGATATTGAAATAAAGAAAAGCGATATAGTCTTTCAATATTGCGGGGTCCGGCCGCTGCCGCGCAGCAATTCTAAATTTACCGGACGCATCAGTCGCGCCCACAGTTGCAGAATTACCGATGCGGATGAACAGAATCATTTCAAAACATACTCAATGATTGGCGGAAAGTGGACCACATTTCGCGGTTTTGCAGACGAAGTAACAGAGCAGGTATTGGCAGAATTAAATAAAAAACGACAAAGCACTACAGAGGATATTGCTATTGGCGGTGGCTTGGAATTTCCTCGCACAGACGAAGCCTGCCAGCAGTGGCTCGAAAACCTGCATGGCAAAACAGATATAGCCTTAGACCGTTTGCAGATCTTGCTGGAGCGCTATGGTACAATTGCCTCGACTGTGGCAGACTATATAAGCGCCGAAACGGATAGCCCTCTGGAAACGTTACCCGAATACAGTGTGCGGGAACTTGAATACATCATGAAATTCGAACGGGTGATGCATCTCGACGATATTGTTCTTAGACGCACAAGCATCGCAATAAGAGGACTATTAGACAGCACCGTTCTCAATGAAATTTCACAAATTGCCCAGACTGTTTTTGACTGGTCGGATAGTGATACACTGGACGAACTAAAGCACTGTAAGGATTCCCTGGAGAAACACCATGGTATTCAATTTTCTGGGGATTGATTAGCTACTTCAAAAGCGCTGAAAACTCATCCGGTGCAGGCGTTTCAAAATAAATCCGTTTTCCGGTTTTTACATGCATGATGTCTAAGCGCAAGGCATGCAGTCCCATTCGGCCACCCGCAGTTCCATAACGCCTGTCACCTACAACCGGATGACCCAGCCATTGAAGATGCGCACGTATTTGGTGCTGCCGGCCCGTATCGATTTTTACTTCAAGCAAAGACTTGCCTTTCACCGTTTCTTCAGTTTTATAATGGGTGATCGCATTTTTAGCTGCAGGGTGTTTTCCCACAGTTGCCTGATAGGAATTTTGATCCATCCGAATGGGTTGGTTAATCGTCCCATTCAATGGTTCGGGGCAACCCTCAACAATGGCCATATAGGTTTTTTCGGCGCTGTCCCATTCCGCAGTAATCGATTCACGCAATTCGCGTGAGGTGGCAAATAACAAAACCCCAGAGGTCTCACGGTCGAGCCGATGTACAGGCCACAGCTTTACAGCTTTCCTGGGGCGTGACAGTTGCGTTCGAAGAAGTGATAGGGCATGCGGCTCATTTTCATCTGCCGATGCCACAGAGAGCAATCCGGCGGGCTTGTTGATGGCTATGAGATAACGATCCTGAAAAAGTATCTCCAGTTCATCATCTTTATTTTTCGATGTCTTTTCAATACGTACTTCTACAGAGTCACCAGGTTTTAGAGCATAGTCAAACTGTGTGGTGGAATTGCCATTCACCAATACACTGCCCATCTGCAAACATTTCTTCACACGTTTGCGCGGCCAGTCTTTCAACTCCGCAATGAGAAAAACCAAAAGCGGTGAATCCTCGCTTATTTTAAAATTTTGTGCCATATCAGCCTTTATTAATAATCCAGGTTGGTAAAATATGCCCAACCCGCCTCTTTTAAAGCGCATAAGTAAGACTGTTGCTTTCATTTTTTTTGGAATTATACATTTATCAATGAGGACAATTATCTACATATCTGTCTAAGAGGGCTAAGTACCCGCAAAGCCACATCAAAACCCCTAAATTAGATGAATTATACCCGAAACCATATATATTATGGAATAATTTGGGGGCAATAAAGCACCCCAACGATATAGCACACATATGTGACTATAAAGAGTTATACGGAATTAAATGAAAAATACAATAAGCATAATCGCTATAGCACTAATAAGCATTAACCTTTCAGTATATGCAGCGGAAGATAAAAATGATCCTGCAGCCACTTGGTATGCCTTGCTCGATGCTGCAAAAGAAAAGGATGGCAAAAAGTGTTTGTCTTTTACTCAGGGGAAATTTAAAGAAGTGATAAAAAAAGTAATTAAGAAGAAGACCTATTCCCAGCTAATAGACGATGGCTTGATTTTGCACTCTAAGGAAATAGGGGACATAAAAGCCTACCTGTTTTTCAAAAATGGTGACGACCATGATGAAAAGGATAAGAATATGTTAAAAATTTCTTTGGTAAGAAAAACAAAAACGTCCAGGTGGTTAATATCAGATTATGCTGAAATTAAATCTGATAAAAAGAAGATTCACAGTGCGAATTCTAAAAATATCACAGTGCTTATAATGGCCATGGAACTGTATAACTTTAATAAAAAGAAAATGCCCGAAACATTAAAAAATGCCCAAGCGACTAATCCCCAGAAAACTGATTTTTTGATTTTCAAATCTCCTGGTACAGGAAAAGTCTCAAGTTTTGTATACTTAAAAAAGAAAAAGTATTCTCGAGGAGATATTATTGTTTATGCACCAGAGACATATAGATCTAAACGACTATGTATAGTGCATCCATTTCAATATGAAGAGATGGAAGAGGAAGAATTCCAAATTAAACTAAAGGAACAATCGCTGGTATTTAATACTGATATCTCTACAAGTAGCAATCTAAAGAAACTTGATGAGACAATTATAAAATCAACCAATTCAGAACTGTTGAAAACTTATATTGAATTTGCCCAGGTGATTAAAGTTTATAATAAAGATAGGCGAACATTTGGTCGCAAATTAAGATTGTATATACACTACACTGCGGGAGGTATCGATATTTGGAACCAGGAGAAAGAAGATAATCTAACAAATAAATTTTTAGAAAAACATCTATCCCTAAACGTTCTTGACATAAAGAAAGAATCAGATAGTTCATATATCATTAAAACATCGAATTGTAATTTTACGTGGAAACTGAATAAGAAAAAGCGGTGGTTATTATATAGCGTAAAAAGGGAAGTCATTGGCAAGAAGAATTCTAAGTAATTAGTTTTGAAGTGGATTAAAAATAGACTATTTAACAGATAACAAGTAAGTCTCCGAACAAGCCGGAGACTTAAAACGTTCGCTGGGATAAAAAATGAACCAGCATTTTTGCCGGTTCATTTTCTTATGCGAAATCTATTTATTTTTATGCGCACCTTTTTTGTGCTTTTTACTGTGTTTTTTCTTATGGTCAATCTTGCCACCCGCATTTTTATCGGCATGTTCAATGTGATGCTCTTTACGGGCCTGTTTCGCTTTTGCTCTTTCTGCTTTGCTTAGCTTTCCATTGCCGTCTGCATCATATTTTTTTAGCATGTTGGCGTGGTGTTGTGCATGGTGTTTTTTATGTGCAGCTTTCTTTTCCTCTTTAGATAATACGCCATCGCCATTGCTATCAAATTTTTTGATAACTGCGGCTTTCTTCATTTTATTTTCACATTCATGGGCGACATCTTTTTCTTCGTCACTGAGTTTTCCATCTCCATCTGTATCATAGAGTGCAAGCTTTTCTGCGTGTGCTTTTGCATGGTGTTTCTTTGCATGATGTTTTTTTGCTTTTTTATGGTCTGTAGTTTCTTCAGCGAAAGCTGTAAAAGGCAGAGAGGCAATAAGTATTGCCATGGTGAGAGTTTTGATCATTTTCATAATGCTTTATCCTTATTTGTTTGATATTACTTTTTATATCCCTATAACGGTAGACAGATTGCATTTATTGTGACGATTAAACGTTTTTATTTAAACCGCTTGGATTTTATATTGAGTTATATGAAACGAAGTGATTCAAATTTCAATTCTACAAAGAGCGGTTATGTTGAGGAAATGAGAGCACAAATGGGATGCCTTCGGCATTGGCAGGGATGAGGATCACAACAGTATGATGACCACGAAAGGAGACATATGTTCAAACATCAGATAGACCAGCGCTCCGAGCCTGTCCGGCGGGTGCTTGCCTTTGGCGAGAGCACGACCTGGGGCTACTCGGCCTCTGACAAAAGCAAGTGCTGGGTCGACCAGGTTGTAAGCATGCTCGAAGAGTTCCAAGGGGTTCAGATTGAGCTGATCAACCAGGGCATTGGCAGTAACGTACTTACTCACGATTGCCCCGCTTATGAATTCTCCGCGAAACCATCGGGACTGAAGCGCGTCGATGCTCAGTTGATTGCACAGGATCCGGATATGCTGTTCCTATCCTACGGTCTTAATGATTCACGAGGTGGAACGCCGCCGGAAGTCTTTCGTTCGGCTTATCAGGAGTTGATTGACCGCATTCGAAGCGAGATCCAGCCTACTATTGTCCTTGTCAATACGTATTACATGCACGAGATCCTGTACACAGAGTGTGAGCACTGGGAAGAAAGCAGTTACGAGCTTACTGAGCTGTACAACCAGGTCATCCAAGAGATTGCGGAAAAGAATGATATAATCCTTGCTGATATATATTCAGCCGAACGCGGAGTGGACTGGATTATAGATGAAGACCATTGTCACCCCAACGACCTAGGTCACCGAATCATTGCCAACCGGGTCTTCGAGGCCATTGTACGTAACTGCAGTTTCGTAGCAAGACAGATGCCCAAAGAATCCCTCATCAAACCGTTTCTTCAGACCTACGGAAACGGGCCGGAAAAACCATGAGGCTCGGTCCCTAAACATTGCTATGAGAATCGATGTATCAGAACCAATTGCAGCTGTAGTAGCTCCCCCTGATGAAGGTGGCTGGGGCTGGTACCAGTTTCCCACCATTGAGCGAGTTCCTACGGGCGAACTGCTTATTCAGTTCCAACTGTGGGCGGATACACAAACGAGTGCGGGCACAAGCAGGGGAAAAGCCATCTCAAGCGACGCAGGCAAAACATGGCGCGTCGTCACAGATGTCCCAAGCTACCATGACTACCACAATGGATGGTCGCCGAGTCTCCACTTGCAGGATGGCGATATGCTCTCAGCAATTTCACTTCCGTCTCCATCGTTGAATGACTTTGATCTTCCGAAACCTGTCGGACAAGATGAGAGTTCCTACGGATTTACCCGCAACTGGTACCTCGCTGAATCCCTGCCGAACGACCTGGCATCTTGGTACTTCGTGCGCTGGCACAAAAAGAAGAAAGAGTGGATAAGGGAAACTGCCGAGATGCGGATCCCTGGCGAGATTGTCTTTTCCTCCGTAAAGGAAGAGGTGCTGCGACGGAAACATATGGATCGCATAAAGTATGCGCCGGACGGATCTATATGGGGCATTCGCTATGATAAACGTTACGTCGATGGCAAGATACAGGCCAAGTACAATGTGATGATTCTCCGCTCTACAGATGACGGACATAGCTGGGATTTGCACAGTGAGATTCCCTACCATGGTGATTCTGAAGCCGATCCGGACTGGCCAAAGCAAGAAGGGTTCAGTGAACCGGATGTGGCCTTCCTGCCGAATGGTTCTGCATTTTGTCTTATGCGCACAACGTACGGACTGGGCCCGGCGCCGCTGTATTCGGCACACTCTGTGGATGACGGAAAGACATGGTCGATACCCGAGGTCTACGACGACATGGGCGTGTGGCCACGTCTGCTCGCACTCAACTGCGGTGTGACCCTCTCGTCTTATGGGCGACCCGGCCTCTATCTGCGTGCAACGGACGATCCATCCGGGCGGGAGTGGCAGGAGCGTATGACCATCGTGGAACCCGGTGAGATTCATACCGATACCTGTTCCTACAGCGCACTCATGGCACTTGATGATAACACAGCGCTATTGGTGTACTCGGATTTCCGGCACAAGGGCGAAGATGGCAGCACCCGCAAGGCGATTCAGGTGAGGCGTGTAACTATCTCTATGTAAAATAGTCGCCGAGCTATAGCATACGAAACAGATTTTTTTAACACAGGAGATGAGACATAATTAATTGGCAGATAGATAGCAAAGTGGTCATTACGCCTGGCACCTTACATCCAGGCTTTGATGATCTTCGGGCAGGGTCCTGTCATGTGGTGGCGCTCAATGGTGGTTTTCGAATGTACTATTGGGGCGGTGGTAGTGACGATAAATATTATATCCTCCAAGCCGAATCTCCGGCATCGGATCCAAATGATTGGCGCCCTCTGGGCGGTGTTCTGCTAGGGCCGCAAGCCGACACTGTTTACAACAACAAGGGGCCGAGTTCTCCCTTTATTGTGAAGGTAACTGAAACTCGCTGGCACATGTACTACGCTGCTTGGGGAAACTGGTCGAAGGACGGCAAACTGCCAAACACAACTGGCTTGGCTATTTCGGAAGACCGCGGGAAAAGCTGGCAGTATCATCCGGAATATCCCATCATTCCACTCGACCGGCCATATGACGCTGAAGGCACCGGCAGTGTTTGGGTCTTATACGCGAATGGCAAGTTCCGCATGTATTACACATCCATCAGTAGATACTACGCCAAGCCTGAAGGTATCGAGACAGGGCATGGTGATACGATTCCAGAAATCGGCATTGCCTATGCTGAATCAACGGACGGTATTCATTGGGAGAAACCCTTGGATGAACTGATGATTGCTCCGCGCGGTTTCGATGTTACGCCTTACGAATATATCTGCTCAAAGCCCTGTGTATTCTACGATGGGAAGCGCTACACCATGTGGGTGAATACTTTTGGAACCGCTTACCGCATTCACCGGCTCACAAGTGACGACGGGTTGAATTGGGAATGGGGAGAGCGTGTCGGCCCCGAAGGGGAATTGGGTTTCGGAGAACCCGGAAGCTACGATGACGTGCAGAGGTCCTATCCGACCATGGTCTCCGCCTACGGAAAACTCCATTGTTGGTTTACAGGGAATGGATTCGGGGAAACAGGAATGGGCTATGCATTCATGGACGAAGATTGATTGCTGATGGGCAGACGAAATGCTGGAAAATGTTAAAGCAAAAAATGCTTATTATATCCATAGTTTTTTGTTTTTATTTGAGCGACTCAGTGTATGTTGGCAATGAAATAGTAAAATCCGAATAGGGATGACGATGAAACAAATACCATTCAATACAGAAACGACCCAGACCATCGTAGATCAATTTAACCGGGATGGATGGATCCATTTACCTGGGGTTCTCACCGGGGAAGAAATTGCTGCACTGACAGAAGGAATTGATGCGGTCTTTGATGATCCAAACGCCGAAGAAACGAACAATGTGTATGATGCGTTTTCAGCGGTAAGGCTCTTTGAACGCGATGCAATGTTCAGGGATATGCTGGTGCGTGAGCCCGTCATTTCCCTTGCGGAAAAATTGCTCGGAGATGATTGTCACCTGATTGCCGATGGGGTTGTCAGAAATCGGCCAGGGGAAGCCGTTAATCACTGGCATACTGACGACCTATTAATATTTCCCCTACCGGACGAGATACCCCACCACGATCCCAGGATGAACATTCCAAATATGATAATCAATTTTCAATTTATGTTGACTGATGTGCCGACGATTGAGTATGGTCCGACTGAAGTTGTGCCCGGCAGTCATTATTCCGGACGCCGTCCCGAAAATAGTGGTGATGCACCTGTAACAAAGGGAGGATTTCGGTCTAGAAAAAAGCCAAAAAAACACTATGGAAATTGATACATGCATCGAAATCAGGTAACAGGTTAGGTATGGGAGTGTT
>JABSQK010000614.1 GCA_013215875.1 Lentisphaeria bacterium | reverse complement strand
TCAGATTCAGCAAAGGCAATGGTAAATTGATTACGCAAAGCAGATTTGCTACTCACCCAAGTTGGTTTACTTAAAACCCGTGACGATGCGCCGTATTGACTTAAATAGAAGAATAATGGTGCCGGTTTTTCTGCACTCCCTTTAAGTGTTTTGGGATATTCAAGAAAATAAAACTGTGTTGGCCCTGCCTCCATGACCAAGGGTGGTTCCAGCCAGGCAACGCGAATCGTTGTATAGGGTTGTACTTTGGGATTCTTAGGTGTTACGCGACGAAAGCTAAGCATCTGCGGATAGATCATTTTTTCTTCATCGATTGCTGCTGTACAATTAGCACCCGTCTCAATCTTTGATAAAGCTTCTTGACCATTAATGGCAACACTGATGGCATAATAGCGTTTTCCTGCATGCGCAGCACTACTCACAGCCAACGCGTGTGTTCGTGCTATTGGCTGCGCTCCCTCTTGTATCGCGTAGCGAGCCATTTTTTGATCTATCTTAATTTTACCTGGCCACAATGGGGAACGGCAGGAACCCGGCTTAAATTCAAGAATTTCGATCGCCAGGTGATTCCAGCACGATAATGCCTGTGGAATTTCCTGAATCATTTCTGCGCTGCCAATGCTTGAGGCATCAATAGGTTTATCATGGCGATACACACGGTATACAAGGTCATGCTTTTTCTGTGCCGCTAAAATTGCTTTTTCCCAATCCTGAAACATGGGTGCATCTTCACCCACTACATCTTCTATTTCAGTCCAGGTGAGAAATGTTTGACCTGCTCGATGTTCGGCCTTTACTCCCGTAACCAATGGCATGCGTTTATCCACAGACCCTTTGTAAGTCACGTCGAGCACAGATTGTTTGAGATTAAAACTGGATGAATTTACTTTTACCTGCAATCCTCTATTTGTCTTTTGATCTTGTACCCATTGTTTGACAGTTCCCAAGGCATCGAGGCGCTTATAATCTGGAAGACATGCTTTGAGACGTTCTTTTCCTCCCACTGGAATGAGATGAAGTCTATTTTCAAATTTATATCTCTGGCCTGGAAAGCGGATCTGTGCTCGATACACCTGAGTGTTTTCAGGGAGGGCCGAAATATCAAAACGTAACACCTGGTCAGTCAGAGTAGCTGTACCAGGAAAACTACAATGTTTATGGTTGCCAAATGTTTTTGTTATCAGCCCTTCAGCGCCAAAAACTAAAGATACCGACAGAAAACAGCACGCCTGAAAAACACGCATGAACATGTAGTTGCTCCTTAATTTCCCGAGCCGCTGGTTGTATAGGTGATAACCAGTTTCGGTCGGAGCGCCGTATCGTCCGCTTCGCTGCTGTGAAAGTCGATGGCATTGCCACCGCCGTTTACTTTAATGAGAGCTCCGTAGTTCGAAGACGGATTGCTCTTCCACCCACTGGCAAGAGATGTGATATCAAAATTAAGCCAGGTGTTTATTTTTCCGCTTGCAGTATCGACCGACGCAGACACGGTCGACGAATAGTCACCGCCATGGCTTGTCCAGTCGTTGGTTGCTGTGGTATCGTGATTGAGATAATCGTATTCGTACCAGGTGGCGCCGTCCGGTGTTTCCTTGGAGATGCCCGTACCTTCCACCCAGTCGCGGGTGAGGGCATGAAGATCAAGACTTCCTGCCCGCTGATACCCCCACTTGTATGCATAGACCTGAAGTTTCGCCGACGTGATGGTAGCCCCGGCAGGCAAGCTCGAAAGATCGAACCCGAGTACCATGTTACGCTCATTATTATAGACCAGTAGTCTATTACGTCCGCCGTAGTTATAAAGTTCCTCATTACCCTGGCGGCTGAGTGTTGTGTCCCGGCAGTCAGCGTAACCATTGAGGCCCTGCTGGAGCGTGACAGTATACGTACCTGAAGGAGCATTAACTGTAATTGTTTCAGTGGCTGTATCCGTTGCACCGTCATCATCGGTTACCGTCAGTGTCGCTGTGTAGGATCCCGTACTTGTATAGGTGTGACTTGGATTTGCGGCTGTTGAATTATTTCCATCACCAAAATCCCAGCTATAACTCGCGATGGTACCATCCGAATCGCTTGATCCCGCACTGGAAAAACTGACTGCCAAAGGGGCCGTCCCGCTTGACGCTGTGGCTGAGGCCACTGCCGTCGGTGCTGTATTGGCCGAACCGCCGCTGGTTGTATAGGTGATAACCAGTTTTGGTCGGAGTGCTGAATTGTCTGCTTCGCTGCTGTGAAAGTCAATGGCATTGCCACCGCCGTTTACTTTAACAAGGGCCCCATAGTTCGTTGATGGATTGCTTTTCCACCCGCTGGCAAGAGATGTGATATCAAAACTAAGCCAGGAGTTTACTGTTCCAGTTGCCGTATCGACCGACGCAGACACGGTCGACGAAAAGTCACCGCCATGGTTTGTCCAATCGTTGGCCGCTGTGGTATCGTGATTGAGATAATCGTATTCGTACCAGGTGGCACCGTCCGGTGTTTCCTTAGAGATGCCCGTGCCTTCCACCCAGTCGCGGGTCAATGCATGAAGATCAAGACTTCCTGCCCGTTGATACCCCCACTTGTAGGCATAAACCTGAAGTTCTGCCGACGTGATGGTGGCCCCGGCCGGCAGACCCGAAAGATCGAACCCCAGTATCATACTGCGCTCGTTGTTGTAAACCAGTAGTCTATTACGTCCGCCGTAGTTATAGAGTTCCTCATTACCCTGGCGGCTGAGCGTTGTGTCCCGGCAGTCAGCGTAAGCATTGAGTCCCTGCTGCAGCGTGACGGTTTGGGAGCCCGAAGGTGGAATTGGCGCATTGACGGTGATCGATTCAGTGTCCGTAGCCGTAGCACCGTCATCATCAGTTACCGTCAGCGTCGCTGTGTAGTTGCCAGCGGCCGTGTAGGTATGGTTTGCCGTTGCGCCGCTTCCGCTCTGACCATCACCGAAATCCCAGCT
>JABSQK010000613.1 GCA_013215875.1 Lentisphaeria bacterium | reverse complement strand
GTGAGTAAACTTTGCTTTCGTTAGCTTCGCGTTTCTCTTCTCGTTCATGCTTCGCATAAACTGCCAGACTTTCGCTCCTACAGGAGCTTTGGGCATGCTTCGCATAAACTGCCAGCCTGTCGTTTCTGAAGAAACTCTTGATTCTATCAAAGTAAATTTATCAAATTTCTTTTTCCTCTCCCCAAATCTTTGGCATTCTATTTTTGATATTACAAATAGCATGTTTATTTCCTTATTAGCGTAAAAATGTCCAATTAACAATATCTATTCCGGCACCTGACCATGATAAATAATTGTTCCAATAAACTGTATCTCGATACGTAGCAAAAATTACTGCCCCATCCTGAAATTGCACATTAATTCCAGTCATCTCATGATGAGCTGTATACGATGGTTCGGGACTGGTAAATTCATAAATTACAGCCCGGTCTGGATAATCCATTTTATCTGTTCGTAAATTTGAGTATTCTGGGTTACTCTCATCCATATGGATTTTACCCCGGGATATAGGTGTATAAATATAGGGATACATGGAACGCATGGCCACCTCTTGAGCCCACACGGTACCAAATGGATGCGCCAATAGTTGTGGTAAACCACGCGATGCTGTTTGCCACATCGGGCAGTGAAAAGAGCTATCCATAGCTGATTGGAAATCATCTAATTCATAGCTATTACCATTTCGTGTTGCATAAGGCATATAAGAATCATCGATTATAGGTGTAGCGCCAGCTCGCTCTCCTGAATGATTTGAATTTGCCACTTGGCATGTAAGAAGTCCGGGACAGTTACCGCCAACGGTAAATACTGCACCACCTAAACCTGAACCATATGCCTCATCGGGACGGCCAGCCTGTGGCAACATGCTATCATTATCATCAGCAAACATATTTTGCCCAATGCCCTGCTGCTTAAGATTATTCATACAGACAATAAGTTTAGCTTTTAATCTGGCTTGGGAAAGTACAGGTAAAAGCATTGCTGCAAGTATCGCTATGATTGCTACAACAACTAATAACTCAATCAAAGTAAATTTAGATTGGATCTTATTTTTTTTAGTCATTTATTAATTTTTTATCGGTTTATATACTACTAATAATTATACTAGTAGCTGTCATTAATTCAAGGTGAAATACCGATAAATACTTCAGATCTAACCCTTTATGACAAATAGACTATGTCTCTAAAAGATCAATTTTAGTGAAGCTGTTTCGATACTATTGCGCGTTCTGTAGTTTCATTTTTTTATTGTCGAGGTTGGTCGTGTTAGTTGTTTGAGGCCTTCCCATTCTTTATTCGTCGAGGAGATCGATAATTTTCTGATCCAGCGGTCCTTTGTTTATGAAATTAATATTACTCAAAACATGCTCAGGCGTTTGCGCACCGCATATATTGCAATGAACCGACTGTTCATTCAGCAAATATCGCAGTCCCAGTTCTATCGTGCTCATGCCCGTCTGATCACAGATATCAAAAATACGAAGCAGTCGCTCGCAACGTTCCGGAGTGTAGTGCCAGCCATCATCATCTTTCTCTTTATAGCGTCGTTCAATCTCTACACGATCCTGACGAATAAATTCCGGAATACCGCTGCCAAGTGCTGCGCCTACCACCAGGCCAATATCATGTTGGCGAATTACCGGCAAAATAATCTCACGAATAGGTGATTGAATAATATTATAACCACCAGCGATGAGAGCCATATCCAAACGCCCCGTTGCCAGTAGATTGGCTAGATCCTCCTGATCCTTTTTTGTCCACGCCCAAGTGCCGACGCCAATACTGCCGATCTTTCCGGCGGCTTTGTATTCTTCAAGAACATCAAGCACGACTGAATTTCCGGTTTTATAATCGATCTGCCACGCGTCTTCATTATGTTCATGAATCATAAAGACATCGATAGTATCCTGCTGTAGCAGCCAGAAACTATGATCAATTGCCCGACGTAATGCTGCTGCATCGCGATAGGCATCGCTACCGAGGCCTTGCACAACGGTACGATCAAGCCAGCCGACTTTCCCTCCCACATGAACATTCGCATCCGGATGTCGCCGAAGAGCCCGGCCCAAGAGTTCTTCACTTTCACCGTAGCCATACATTGCTGCGGTATCAAAATAGTTAATCCCATTAGTAAGTGCGGTATCCAAAACCGCATTTGCAGTTTCCTGCTCGACTGCAAATTCAATTGTAAACTGAAAGCAACCGAGTCCTAGTTCAGTCACTTCTAATTCAGTTTTCCCTAATCGGCGTTTTTTCATATGACTTTTGCCGTCCATTTTATACCGCGTTCAAGAACTGTTTGAAAATTCGCATTTAGCCAAGTACTGTTATCATGACCACTTTGGAAATTAAAGATACGTGAATTGCGGAAATCACGGGTCCAGGCGATGTGTTTCATACTTTTTTCATGATCCAAGCTGAGCAGAATTTCACTATCAGCATCGGTATCCGGCATTTGATATGTTTCATCATACATATCAAAATCATCAATGCCTTCTGTGATCGGATGCGACTTATCCACGACGTTTACATTTAATTCCAAACCGATGTGATAATCAAAACTGCGATCAGGCTCAAGCCCTGTTAAACCTGTCCAGACATCCCAGTTGGGATAAGATAAAATGGCGTGATGCAAAATGACAATACCCTGCCCGCTTTCGCCTAAAGCACCCAGCACCTCTCTTGGATTACCGGCATACCAGGGTAACCCGTCTGCGGGAGGGCCGCCTTTATCCATCATCATAATATAAAAGAGCAGTGCATCATAACCGTCGCGCGTTTCCTGAGTACTACTGCAAAAATCCTCCCAGTGCTGAATATATTGATCAACTGTTTCCATCTTATCAAAAAGTTTCGTAAAGTTTGGCAGATCAAAGGAATGACCACCGGTAATCACTGCAGTTTTTATTTTGCTCATACTTTCCTCGTTAAAATTTGAGTTTTAAGGAACCGCGTCCTGAATCAACAATACGTTCAGCAGTCTCAACAATTTTCAATGCATCAATTGCATCATCCAATGTCGATAATGGTTGCATATCAGCGAGGATACATTGATTCACCATGTAATCAACCTCACCTGCAAAGCCATCTTCATAGCAGGTCAGTCCCCCTCCAGGTCCACCATTATCTTCGTACTGGGCTTCGTTCCATGAATAACTAACTCCGCCCTTCGTTCCAAGCACTTTATAGAGCACAGTCCAAGGATCATTGGTGGGATCGTTCAAGGCAAAACTGCACCAGAGATTTACAATTGCACCATTTGGCATCTGGCACATGACAGCGGCCTGGTCTTCCACCTCCAACTTTTTATAATGAATGTATGATTTCATCGCGGTAATCGTTTGTGGCCTGCCGAGTAGATAGAGCATCGAATAAATATGATGCACAGTGGTCTCACGCAATACACTGCCATAACGAGCGGCAATTTTTTCATCATGAAAGATATTGAAAAATATCCACAGCCCACAGATATCGCCGAGTTTTCCTTCATCGATAAGTCTTTTTGCACGCATGATCGACGGGGTGTAAATATAATTATGAGCAGGCATGCAAACCTTACCCGCTTTTTCTGCTGCAGCTTTCAAGGCCTTAAGCTCCGACACCTCTTGGGCGACCGGTTTTTCCACCAGCACATGTTTACCTGCCTCTAAGCATTTTATAACCACGTCCTGATGAAAAACCATCGGAACTAAAACATGCACCAATTCGACTTTTGGGTCGTCGAGAATCTCGTCAATACTGCGATACGCTTTGCCGCCAAACTTTTTTGCAATCGCCTTTGAGGCTGCAATCTTTTGGTCATATACACCGACAAGGCGTGATGTTGGATTACGTTTAATTGCGCGTCCGTGCATCTCAGCAACTATACCCGCACCTATAAAAGCACTTCCTACTTTTCGTATTGCCATGTTCACTCCGTTTTTCTAAAGTTAATTTTCAATAATTATTACAAGTCGTTCCGGTGCTATCGTTAACTTAACAGTGCCAGATGCGGTGTCCATATCCGCAAAAGGAGCATAAATACTAAGATCGCCGCTTTCGTTTCCATCGAAACTAAATTCGGCTTCATGCGGACAATCATCAAAGTTCATTAATACTGCACCGCGTTTGCCCGTCTTTGGATCGCGGTGCGTTCCCCAGCGAATTGTTTCATGCGCTTCGACTGTGACTTCCCGGTCGTCCAAATACTCACCCATAAAAAGAATGTCCTTATGCGGTTCCCAAATACGGATTACTTCCTTAATATACGCAGACAATTTTTTCATTTTTGGATCGCCCATGGATTCCGCGAACTGGCCGGGTCCCATAAATAATTGATAGCCATGCCGCACCGAATTATTTACGCCGAGGTAATCAAAGGGTTGCACCAGATGCTGCGCTGGCAACCATTGAGGAAAGGTATATTTGATCGGCGAACTCAAGTCAGGGTCCGCAACACCAGACCACAACCAGGAGACATTTGAATATTCTAGTAAGCGATCCCACGGCCCCTCTACAGAAATTCCAAAGTCCGGGTTTACTGCTAGGCATGCCTCAAAGGATTCTTTCATAGCAAGCATGATGCCCTTCCAAGTACCACTGTCAGGGCTCGCATCAACGAGTGGATTAAACGACAACGCATTTTGCGAATTTGTCCAAGCGAGTTTATCGATGTGAATACCATCTGCACCGATTTCGGCAAATTTCACATACTGCTTGACCATCGCATCGCGAACTTCTTTTATATATGGATTCACATACATATTTGGACGGCTATGATAGTCCGCCTTAGCACCTACCGTACCCATGCCCCAACCCATCGTATTTGCCTGGCCCCATCGGTTTCGCGAGACATACTTATGCAACTCGTCCTTATACCAGTCCGTCGTTGGATCCACAACATTCAAATTCACAAAAAAGAATATTTTTATGCCAAGCGCTTTTGCTTCGGCTACCGCTTTTTCAAGATCGTCCCAGTTACCCAGGCGCGGATCCGGTTCGTAATAGGGATAGTGGCTATCGTGACCACCCACATCGAACCCACTAATCAATAATGCTTTCACCCCGCTATCGAGTGCGTCTTGTGCCAGCTTTGGAATGTCTTTATATTGCCAACGAATCTGCCCCTCGGGAAGCATGAGAATAATCCACTGAAAAGCCAGTTCATGGCGTATCCAGTCATCAGCAGGATTGTTCAAAGTAAATTCAGATGTGAACCACTCGCGATATATCGGTGCTGCCTCATGCCAATCGCCGTCGTGTGCTTCAATGCGCACAACAGGGCATTCATAGCTTTCGCCAGCTTGGCTATACGGCATGTTCATCCAATGTAATTGCATACCAATAGGCAAGCCGTCAACATCATCTTTCTTAGGCCATTTGTCTTTGCGACCGTTGCCTATTCCCGGATACAATTCCATGCGCAATATTTTGGAGCGGTCCACCGTATCGTGACAGCCCAGATAAAAACCGCGATTTAAACTTGGGTTATAGAAATCGGCCCAGCTCATTGCCATTTGGCCAGGATAAGCAAAATGCTTTTCGGGTAATGGTGACCCGTAGAAAAATCCTGAGAAATCTGTGTACAATGTTTCGCCAGTCATAAAACGAGCGCCACTTTGAGGGATCATTGCCTGGGTCTCAAGTCGTTCACCCACACCATTATGCCCGCCAATAATCGCATACCAGACTTCCGCCAGTTCCTGCTCACTCTGATTATCAACTGTTGTATTTATTTCAATTCCCGTTCCGACAAAGGAGATTCGCATCGATACACTTACATTAAATGCTTCACCGCGTTCTGACTGCAAAGGTCCATCCCAGTTTAGTGTCAGAGTATTGCCTTCTTCACTGTGCGATGACAAGTTCTGGTCTTTCCCGCAAATATAATTCCCCTCCAGATCTGGAAGTGGCAGAAGCAATCGAAAGTTTTCAGCAAGACGCGGCTCAGTAATAAGTTCCACATCTCCTGCTTTGTCATAGAGTCGCTCGATGCGACCATGTTTATCATCGATTTCGATTATATAGTATTCGTTTTCGAAATTCATTTAGACAGTTCCGCTAATACATCATCTGTTGACCAGACCTGTGTAAAGACCCGAGCCAATCCAGACAGAGCAGCATCATGATTCTTTTCCAGAAATGTTGCCACTGCATCTTCCACGACAATCACATTATATCCACGGTCGGCCGCATCGCGACTGGTCGTCTCCACACACATGTCCGTTGCCATACCGCTAACAATCAAGGTATCAATTCCCAAATTTCGCAGCAGTTGATCGATGCCCGATCCATTGAATGGACTGCTGCTGTTTTTATCGATCACCAGCTCGTTTTTCTCCGGTGCAAGAATATCAATTATCTCATGTTCATAATCACCCTTACTCCACATCGCTGGGCGATCGCTTTGGCTCTCTGCATCTGCATCACGGCGACGACGGCGGGCAATCATGTCTGAACCATCCGGCAGCAATGCCCCATGGCGGGTATGAATGATTGGTTTGGAAAGTTCGCGAAAGCGGTCGAGTAATCGTTTTGTATTCGGTATCGTGACTTCCGTAGAACGCGGAATATAATAATCTGCTATCGCCGGGCAGGATTCCTTCATCGTTAGACCAAGCCCAACTTCCGGGTTTGAAGAATAGTTCTGGTAATCAATAATGATAAGACCGGTACGATCCCAGTCTACATCAAATTCCGGCCATGGAAAAATCCAATCCGGCAAATTTTCTTTTGAATCAATTGTCATAATATTGTTTCACCTTTGTTTGGGCTAATAGTTAAACTGTTAGATCTTAATCCGTTTAACGATTTGTTTCACATTATTCAAGGCAGTCTGCCGGACTATATCGACGGTCACTTTAATAGCTCTTGGGGCAGTAATTTCAAGCTGCCATTCGGTGCTTGAGCGAAATTTCCAGTCAACTTTTACAATACCGTGTGGTGTCCAGCATTGGCCTTTAGCCGATTTAAGTGTGCCAGGTTTAGGCGAGATTATTAAAGTATCATATCCTGCAGTCAGTGGTTTTATGCCCAATACTTCCTGAATGAAAAATGCATTTGCCCCTGATGCCCAGGCATGGCAGCAACTTCGACTGTCCGGCCCTTTGCCTTCCCAGTTTGTGCTCGCACCAGATAGAGCCTGTGGCGACCACTCTGCACAGAGATGTGACCAGGCATCGTCAATAAAGCCCATTTCATATAAAGCCCGTAAGCAATAATATTCACCAGCCAAAGACGGGGTGCGATTCATGTCTTTTGGTGAAATGCCCATGACGACATTGCGAACCCCTGCCTGCTTTGCTTTGGGTAATTCTAAAAAGCAGGCAACCAGCGCATTGGTCTCCT
>JABSQK010000612.1 GCA_013215875.1 Lentisphaeria bacterium | reverse complement strand
GGTGCCAGAAAAGGCGAGTTCAAAAGTTTCCATTTATGATCAAGCCACGAGAGAAAATGAGAGTCAAAGGTGACACTTTCTGTATTCACAGAAATGGATATATTACTCCTTAAGGAAGTGCCATTAGGTCACAGGCCTGGGCTAGCCTACTTTTAAAGAATCCTTACTTTTATACTGGGCCTCGCAGCCTCCGGCTCGAATTAATTATGATGATTACTTTTGAATAAATAGTCAGGCAATCCTTTGAATTGTAGTTGTGAGTTTCGAGCCGGAGGCTACGAGGCCCAGTGGGAGATTCCACACCACGGCGTGTCGTGGCTACTGGAATGCCGATATACATGTGGCGGTGCCGGATTAATGCCGAGCTGGAGCTTACAGATGCTTACGTACTTGTTCGCTTGCAGCTCACCAAGCACTTGGGGCTCAGCGTTCCCAGGATACGACGCCCAGCGCTTGCAACCCTACTGGAAATGTACTGTGCCCCAAAACTTTGGTTGGAAGCGTGCTTCGGTTGGTTCGTCTTTTACACCAACTGCCTTTTTGTTGGCCCAGTAATTCCGCATTGTCGGAAGATTGCCTTCGGCTGTGGAATACACCCCCCAATCGAATTTGAGTTTAAGTCCCTTTTTCACGGGCTTCATACCCAAGGCGGTATATGGAACCGCCACCTCGACGCTATATGAATTTTTTAATTGCTTAATTCGAATCAATGCTTTTTTCAGAATTCGTACATCCTGGAAGGATGCTGTTCCTCCTGCCGGGGTGGAAACTGACCAGGGTTTACCGCTGGATGCAATGGGCCGGTACAAAACTGCAACTCGTTTACCTTTCACTTTCGTTACCAGTATGCGAATATCGCCAGCCACTGGTTTATTGCTGCTGTGATTGGCGTTGGGGTTTGTTGATAGTTTCACATCCACTGAAGAACCTGTCTTGAAGTAGCGTACGAATTCTTCTCCAATATTTCGTATGGGGCCACCACCATGGATCTCCCATAAAAAGACGAGGTTATTAGCAGTGTAACCCATCTTAAATTTGCCTTTGCCTGGAATGCTGTAATATGGCGTAGAATATTTACTTCCTTTGCCATCTAGCCGTGGTGTTTTAACCAGAGCAGCGGTCATCAATGTTGTACTGGTCGATACATTGCCGCCCTTGCTGTCTTTTTTGACTGGTTTGCTTGTGGCTGCAGCAGCAACAGGTGGTGGTCCTCCTGTGACCGTAACTGTGCCTTTGATACGCTTAAATTTTTCCCAGCCTGTTACTTCGAATAAACCTGTTATATCGCCACCCGCAATGAAAAAATATCGATTGTCTGTGGTCTGGCCGAAGAAGTTATGAAAATGCTCCTGGCCAATGGTGAGGCCATCATATTTTGCGCCTTTCTTAAAGCTTTTACTACTCCAGCGTCGCGAGCGCCTGTCTTTTAAATGCAGGGTAATTTGTCCGGCGAGAAATCCATCTGTGGACCAAATACTCAAGCGGCCATTATTCGCATGGGTAACAAAAAATTCACCGAGATCACCAACATGGGCATTGCCCTCACCACTGACACCAAACTGGTTGGTGATTAATCCGGGTTGAAAGGCGCCCACGTTCATACCGTTTACATCATAGGAAGCCGGGTAAAACCAAATGCGCTTGCCGTTTTTATAACCTTCATTGCCATGTTGACGATATTTCGCGCTGTGCGGGGCGTTAAAATTTACAGAGATGCCGCTGGGAAATTTATAGATTGCCGAATGGGGCATTTTCTTTTCCTTATAAATCGGCGTGCCATCGCTAAGAAATTTCGAAACTTCAAAACGCAGGTTACGGCCCTGAACACCCAGTTTATGATCGAAACGGCCGAGATAACTGTAGCGATCATTGGAGGGTCGTTCTTTAAACTTACATTCCTTCATGTCGACCTTACCGTCACCATTTAAATCGCTCCAATTAAAGAAGGTTTTAGAAAAATTGAGTTTTTTACTCGCAATATATGCTTTTGCTGCCGAGTTATTAAAATGAGGCAAGCGACTTACCATGCCCATGGCAGCACAGAACCGTACCTTTTTTTTCTTTTCATTATATATCCAGACAGCCCCTATCGCCTGAAAATAGCGAAACAGCAAAGGTGCGCTGCTAAAGTATTTCTTTCCCTTCACGCGTGTCGTAACCCAATCATTACGAATATTATAATTACCGGAATATAAACTGGAGTGCCCCTGGTTGCCATCAAGTACATGGGTGAGTTTACTTGTGCCTTTTTTCATGTTTAACTTAAAGGCAGATTCACGATAATAAATATAGGTATTTTGACTCGACTCGGTGGTATCTAGCGAACCTCCGCCACCGTAGTAGGTATTGCCATAATAATCCATAACATGTTTGCCATCGCTTGTAAATTTAGCGACCTTACGTGGACTTTCATAGGGATAATTCAACCAGACAAAACCATTGTCTACGGCAATAGAAGACGCCTCGCCAACAATATTAGGATCGTAAGGACCTGCTTGTTGTATGCCGCCTTTGCAGATGGTTCTCTTAAGTTTGCCATTTCCAGAAAATACTTTTACTTGACGGGCAATCTGGTCCCAAACATACATCATGCCTTTTTTATCAAAACAAACAAAGCGGGCATCTTTCAATCCTTTCTTCACTACCACAGAGGTTTTCATTGTACTGGTATTAACCTTGAGGACCTGAGTACCACTGACGATAAAGAGGTCGCCCTTTGGACTGAAATTCATACGATCCGTAAAATTATAAGAATAGTGGCCCTTTATACCTTTAACGGCCATTTCCTTCAGGCGTTTTTTTGATTTTATGTCATAGATGACCATGCGTATTGGCGGACTATTGGGGTTGCTCCCGTACATAACATACATTTTACCCTTCCAGGCAGCGATCGCATTTACATTCCCGCCGACACCGAGCGTATGTGTTACCGTGTATTTTTCCTGATCGAATATACCTATACTACCACCATTCTGAATATAAAGAGTACCCTGCCAGTCCTTAAACATATTATCACAACCCTTGCCGCGACCATAAATCTTCTCACCTTTGCTGTTCAAAACGGCCATGGAATGTCCACCTTCTGTGCCATTTTGTGTGATATATGTTTTGCAATTAACTGCAGCAACACTGCGTGAGATTGTATGATTACCCATCCAGCCATGTCTGTTACCGCCTTCCCAGGGACTGGTATTAGGTGAATGTTGCTCGACATTTGGATACGGTGTCTGCTGATAGGTAATTCCCATCATGTAGGGAGCGATAATAGCTCGCCATTTATAAGTACCATTCGGCACTGGTTTGCCAGCTTCATTTTTATAATCCCAGATGACTCTATTCTGACCCTTCTTTACAGGCCAATGGGCAACCACATTGCGCAGACGTGTACCATCCTTGGCATCAATTACAACTGCTACAATACCATCTATGGGTGAGTTAAATAGTATAGAGTCAGCTGCATTGAGGAATAACTGACTGCTGAAGAAAAGTAAAAGTATGGAGTTACGCATCATAGATTCCTTATGTCTAGTTCAGTTGCAAATAGCGATAAACGCCATGCCCAAATGAAATGTTTACAAGTAAATCCCTGGCCTACCCACAAAATTTTGTCCCAAGAGTTTATAATGACGTCTTAAACTTTTAAAGCAATACAGGAATATAGGATTTTATTAATATTATACAGATTAAAGGAGCGTGGTAGTTTACTTCTCTCTAGAGTTGTCGCTTCGCTTCTCGCCCCGGTATGCGCGCAGTGCTTTAGCATAACGTGAGCCGAAGGCGAAAACGAAGTGGCCATGCCGAGTGTAAATTAGACAAAAAACCCCAAGCCCTGTAGTGGCGTTCTAATTCTTCTCGTGATAGCTAAAACGCCGTTGCCGCTACGCTAGAACAGTCCGTTGGACTTCAATTCGGATTTATATACTTTAATAAAATCACCTTAAGGAAGTGCCATTAGGCCGTTGACCTGGGCTAGCCTACTTTAAAGAATCCTTACTTTTATACTGGGCCTCGCAGCCTCCGGCTCGAATTAATTATGATGATTACTTTTGAATAAATAGTCAGGCAATCTTTTGAATTGTAGTTGTGAGTTTCGAGCCGGAGGCTACGAGGCCCAGTGGTTGGAAGCTTATTGGAACTGAACCGTGCCCCATTTTTTTGGATTGAGTCGGGCTTCTGTTGGTTCGTCTTCAACTCCAACAGCGTCTTTATTCGCCCAATAGTCTCGGGTAGTTGGCAAGTTCCCTTCTGCTGTGGAATACACCCCCCAGTCGAATTTGAGTTTGAGTCCCTTTTTCACGGGTTTCATACCCAAGGCGGAAAATGGCACCGCCATTTCTACGCTGTATGAATTTTTAAATTGCTTAATTCTAATTTTTGCCTCTTTCAAAATTCGTACATCCTGGAAGGATGCAGTGCCACCTGCTGGTGTGGAAACTTTCCAAGGCTTGCCGCCTCTTGCAATGGGACGATACAAAACTGCTACTCGTTTACCTTTCACTTTCGTG
>JABSQK010000611.1 GCA_013215875.1 Lentisphaeria bacterium | reverse complement strand
GCCCGCGATGATGTCGAGCACTGGGAGACTGAGTCCAGCTCCTGTTCGCTTATCCGACAATAGGGAATTTGAAGTGGTGATGGAAAAAGGAAAACCCGTGGTAATCTGGAAAGACTTAATTCGTAAGAAAGAGCTTAAAGGTTTTAAGACCATAAAATTCGCCACTTCGGCCGATGGCTATGTATCGCTTCATATACGCGACTCGGAGGGTGTGGTGGTTAGGCAACTGGTGAATGCCGGATATTTTGCAAAAGGCGACCATGCGGTGAAGTGGGACGGGCTAACAACGCCATTGTTTAAGACACCCGGACAACCAGTAAAAACGGGAAATTATACCTGGCATGCAATCCACCACAAGGGGCTCGGATTACGCCTGCGCGGCTTTGCCAGTAATGGCGGGATTGCCGCATGGGATAACGGACCCAAAACAAATTGGGGCGGAGACCACGGGGTACCTATTTCTGCAGCCAGTGATGGTGAAAAAGTTTATCTCGGATGGACAGGTGCAGAATCGGGTAAAGCAATGGTCGCTGTTGATCTCAAAGGTCTGGTGCAATGGAAAAACAGTCGAAAGTCCACGGGTAGCGCATCGCGAATTGCAGCCGATGCTGGAAAGGTATACATCCAATCCACCCGGGGCGTACTGTACTGCCTCGATGCTAAAACCGGTGATTTCCTTAACTGGCCAGAAACAAAGTCTCCGGATTTAGTTCTACGCAAAATGGAAGGTATTCCGGCTGCAGCGGTTAGTGGGCTCCATGCGGCAAATGGTGAAATATATATTTCCTTAAAAACCGCAAGCATGATTATCGTCATCGATGCAGAGAGCGGCGAACTCTTTAATATGATTCGTATTCCGAGTCCTGGTGATCTTGAACTGGCGAAGAATGGCAAACTTTATGTAATATCTGGTTCCGGAGTTTTTGAGGTGGATCCTGAAGCCGGCGATAAAAAGTTGGTTATTAAAAATTTGCCGAGGCCTGTTACCCTTGCCATCGACGATAAGAACCTGCTTTACATAAGCACACTGGGTGTAAACCAGATTATGGTTTTCGATACTGAGGGCATGCAGCGCCGCACCATTGGTCGCAAAGCGATTCGTAATTTAAGGGGTCCGTTTCAGAGAGACATCCTTGCTTCCGCCAATGGCCTGGCAATTGACAAGGAAGGAAAGCTTTGGGTGGCGGAGTCAACGAGCTATCCCAAACGTATCAGTGTCTGGGATACAAAAACAGGAAAGTTACTCAAGGAATTCTATGGCCCTACCCATTATGGTGCCAGCGGCGGTGTGATAAGTCCAGTGGATCCAAACATCATGGTCGGTGAAGGCTGTGAATGGCGCTTGAACCCAAAAACCGGAAAATCTATCTGTACAGGTATTATCGAACACCGCATAGCTGGTGCAGCAAGGTTCTGCCAGGTAAATGATAAACTCTATCTCGTCACCGGTACCAGTGGTCTTTATCGAATATTTGAACGAACAGGTGAAGGCACGTATAAGTTTCTTGCATCTATAAAGTCCAAGAATAAAGGAAAACAAAAGGAAACACTATTTTGGGCCGATGCAAATGGTGATGAAAAACAACAGGATGATGAACTAAGAATACTGAGTGGGAGCACAAATACATCTGGTAGCAATGCCTGGTCGATGGGATTTAATAATGATCTGAGCTTAACTGCAAAAAACTCCGCCCGCGGAACAATTCACATAAGTATCGCCAGTTTTAATAAAATTGGCGCGCCGATTTATGATTTAAAAAACTTCAAAAAGCTGCCAACCTGGGGACTCGCATCACCCGATAAAAAAATAATTCTTAGCGGGAACCCACGGAAGGGGCACATGCTTGAGGCCTTCGATGTAGCATCCGGTAAAAAGCTTTGGCATTACCCGTCTGAATTTCATGGTGTGCACGGCTCCCATCATGCCCCACCGCCAGAACCCGGTTTGTTTCGCGGCGCCTTCGGCCCCATAGGCAGTGTCACCCTGCCCGACCCCATTGGCTCTATCTGGGCCTACAATGGCAATATGGGCGAATGGCACTTGCTGACTGCTGAAGGATTTTATCTCAGCGCCATCTTCCAAGGCGATCCCATGAGTATTGTCTTTCCAGAAAAACCTGTTCCCGGATCCATACTCGATAATGCACCTTCCGGTACGGGCGGGGAAGATTTTGGCGGCAGCATGACGAAGGGTAATGACGGTAAGATTTATGTTCAGTCCGGTAAGACAGGATTATGGAATGTGGAGGTCATTGGTTTCGAAACCGTCACACGTATCAAATCCAACGCGAATAAGATTGCTATTAGCAATGAGGACACAGTCAAAGCCAAGGAGATGCAAAAGGGCTATCTCCGGGTTGCCTCGGGACTCAAACAGATGTTTGCCAAGAAAATGACCCCTTCTTTCACGGGCGATTTAACTGCGGATTTTAAGGATGCCAAAGTTCTTTCGTACAAGAAGCAGGAAGCTGCCGCTGTAAAAACTGTTGCAGCATGGGATGATACGACTCTTTATCTCGGCTGGGAGGTAAAAGATAAAACACCCTGGATCAACGGTGCGAAATTACCGGAGCAACTATTTATCGGTGGCGATACTGTGGATATGCAACTGGGTACGAATCCTTCTGCCAATAAGAGGCGAGGTAAACCGGCTGCGGGTGACCTGCGCTTATCCATTGGAAACTTCCAAGGCAAAGCCACGGCTGTGCTTTATCGCAAGGTGTCGAAACTAAAGAAAAAAATGGAGTTCAGTTCCGGTGTGGTTAAATCATATATTATGGATTATGTAGCTGTAGTTGAGGACATAAAAATAAAAGTAAGCATGAACAAAGATGGCAAAGGATATGTGGTGGAGGTAGCGATTCCTCAGTCTGCACTGGGTTTAAGTATAAAGTCAGGAATGGATCTATTTGCAGATGTTGGCGTGACCCATGGCGATGTTGGCGGCCAGCGTACCCGCTTGCGAACCTATTGGAGCAACCGCAAAACAGGCATTGTTGACGATGCTGTATTTGAGCTTATGATGGAACCCAGTAGATGGGGTCGCTTGAACTTTAAGTAAACTTTTCTCACTCCGTTCGTCATTAGGACTAGGACTAAGAATCAAGGAAGAGCATCGACTACCATTAATTGGCTCATGAAATAATGAACTACGAGCAGATAATTTAATCCGGGATTTTCTTCTTATTCTGGATTTTTATTTATATTGAGTTAATCCTATATATAGGAGGGCTCACAATGAAACACGTATTTATTATACTTACCATTATATTCAATACGTACTGCGATGGTGGCTT
>JABSQK010000610.1 GCA_013215875.1 Lentisphaeria bacterium | reverse complement strand
GCTTGTTTTTTGATGCTCGATTAATTTACACCAGTACTTCTCTTTTTCATGATCCATTTTCTTGTCCTCCATTTTGTAGACGAACAAAATAGGATCAAAAAAATCAGGACGTAAAGACTGTGCTACAATCACCGCTTACACATAACATTCTCTTAGTGCCAATTCTTTGAGCTTGTGTTCATTGGCAATTTCCCCCTTATCATTAAACCGCCAAAGGGCCAGTGTATTTTGTGTATAAGGAAACGGTTTGGGTCTGGCTGCATATTTTTTTATACTCGCAGCGCTTAGGGCGCCATTTGTAAGTCGAAATTCATCCAGATCACCGGTGAATGTGTGAGATGAATCCGGAAAATTTGCCCCCTTTGGATCCCATCCAATAGTGCCGAAGAGTAAAGGAGATGCATCAGTGGCCTTCTTTGGAGCAATATCAGCTTTCTTTTCGACTGTCTCTTCAACGACTACTTCAACTATTTCATCTACCTCCTCAACTATTTCTTCTGCACGATCATCTGTTAGTTCAACCGTTTTTACTTTCGCTATTTTACGAACAGGCTTCGGCTTATCAAAAGCATCACTGTTAAGAACGGATACCAGATCACTTTCTAATCCGGCAGCTTTAAGCCTGGTCAAACCAATAATAACCTGATGGTCATCCGGTTGCAAAAGCTCAGCAAGTTTATAGTAGAGCAAACAAATTTTTTCATATTTCGAATTCTTCGACATCTTTTTCAGATAAATCTTTCCTTGCGAAATAAGGCGTTTAAAGAAGAACGTCTCAGAATACTTCGATTTTGTGCGCGTCAGTTTTATATTTGATTGAATCCTGGCTATAAGATTCAGGGCTCCGTCATTAGCGGGTTCCAATTTCAAGCAGAAAGCAAGCAGCATAAGACCAGTCTCATCATCTACTTTCGCTGCCAACCGGTTTTGTGCTAGAATTCCAGATTGATATGCGATCCAGCGATCTGCCTTAGATGTAAGCATATTTCCAAAATCAGGCTTTATCGGTTTTTTGTAGATCTTAATTAAATTGATACTACCCGCATCGAAGTCATCTAATGTCTCATCCAGTCCACGTGATTTTAACTTAAACAAGCCTACAATTACCGGCTCTTGTCCTGGCTTAAGCTTATCGAGAACAAGGTAATAAAGATAACACAATCTTGCACATTTGGAGTTGCTGCTTACTGAACGCTTATACAAACTGTCCGCCTGCTTCAGCATCATCGATATAATCTGATCAATCGGTTTGGCTTTCTTTTTTGATTTCTGAAGTGCACCAGCTTTGAGTAAATTCTTAAAGTAAAGGACATTGTCAGTCGTAAGAAGGGCTGCAGCAAAGCCCTGCATCAGCCAACCCTTTTCATCTTCCGGATTCGCCATTAGCCGACTCTTGGCATATTCAAATGCTGCCTTTGCAATAATGCGATCTCGAGCAATAGAGCTTGGCTTTTTTTTAGCCAAAACAACACTCGGCAATATGGCAAGCAGAAGCACTGCAATAAATTTTATCATTTAAATACCCCACATTTACTTAAGCTATATATTTAAGTAAAGGTTAATCTACAATTTATAATCCCCATTACAAGCATTAAATGGCCAAACGGAATAACGCAGCCTCAAGATGCTTACATGCTCGTGATCCTCCGGTTCACCAAGCACTTGGGGCTCATAGCGGCCGCGATACTGCATGACTGTACTACAAACCCAGTGCCTCGATCTCACTATCTAATACACCATCGATATAGATCTTATTTTTGCCACCGCGCTGATATGTCACAGCGATATAACGCCATTTACCATTCGCAATCCGTGCTTTGGATTGCAATCCCTTATTACGAACTTTTCCATACCAGCCATTAATGACGAGGCGACCCAGTCGACGTTCATCACCGGCCCCTGGAGGCCCCATCAAACTAATAACAGACTGCACGGGTGGTACATCAAAAATCCCACTGCCCACCTGCCCTTCTTTAAAGCGAACCCAGAGTTCGATACTCCAGCCCTTTAATTTCCTGAAATCAATTCGGTCTGTTTTCATCGTTGCCAATCCGCTATTTTCCAAATGTCGGGCATAGCCAAAACGTCCGTCTTTTATTGGCTTGCCAGTTTTTGGCAGGCATTCGCGCAGAAAGAGATCTTTGTGTTTTACTTCCTGAGCCACAGGGCCGGACTTTTCATCTAAATGCCAAAGTCCAAGGGTACTCTTATCATAGGCGAAGGGTTTCGACTTTTTAAAATACGCCATTATTTCCTTGTCACTACGAGCCACATTCGAGATGCGTATCTCATCAAAATCACCCGTTCCTGAGCCGACTAATGGATCACGCAGATCCGGCCACCATGTATTTGGCCCAAATAAGAGCGGCGATGCATCCGTCTTGGTCATGGGCCCCAAATAAGGCTTATAGCCAATCTTCTTTGCCAGATCATCCTTATCCAAAACATACGTTTTCACCCAGTCGCCACTTTTCAAATCCATGACAAAGTAAAGCATTGAATGCGTTCCTGCACGTACTTTTGCATCCTTTGGAAACTCCAGGAGAATCATATCATGATCCATCGGCTTCCCCTGCCAGAAAAACACCCAGCCGCCTGTTTTGTGCTTTACCTTTCCTGCCGGATTGGGATGCTGGAAATAGGTATAGCCAATTGCCGGTCCGCTAAAATCGACCATGTCATTGTCAGAAAAATGAAGCACTGTTTCTGGAGACAAGCCCCGTTCAAAAGCTCCGGAATGAACTTGTATTTTTGCATCAGCTGTGGTTTCGATACTGCTTTCAAAATGATCCTCAAAAAAGCGATGGTGAATTTTTGCCGTGCCGGGAGACCGTTGAAACGACAAGCTATTGAGTGTAAGTGATAACAGTTTGACAGCCTGTCCACCAGCGGGTGTCATACCGTTTACACAAAGTACCCGTTTATCTTTATCCCAATAAGGCCCCATAGACATCAGCCCCCAATGATTAATTCCAGTGCCATACATCACCGTCCGGCGAATGCCACGGCTGTCATATAAGGTTTCAATTATTCCATATCGTTTATTGATGATGGCAATATAATTTGGTGTCATTATTTCGTAGGCATAGAGCACAGCATTTTCCATGATAACAACCCCCACATTGACTGTTTGGCTTGTCGGAGCTGCAGCCTTGCCATTCACACTCGGGGTTAAGCTAATTGCCTGGCTCTTATTATTGATGCTTTTGGCACCAGTTATACGAAGCTCAAACGTCCGTATTTCACCCGCTTTCAATGATCCGAGTTTCACAAGGTTTGGTTCTATTGTCAGTCCCTCTGGTGCTTTTACTGCCACTTCACAATTGCCCTGAGCAGACAAATTTTGAAATTTGAATTTTACTTTTTGTGCACGGTCCGCCTTTAAGCGAACGGGTATTTCAATGGATGTCGCTGCTGAAACAATAGCCGATTGCGTTGTTCCCTTGCGTTTCCATTCCGCTACAGTGGACGGTGATTTTGCCTCGAGCTTACTTTGTTTGATAATTGTGCCGGCTTTGGCTACGACCTTATTGCCCTTGATTCGCAACCATGCATGGCCTTTGAATGTTAAGCCGCGACCATCTACAGCCTGGTCATTTATAGTCACATCACGCTTCCCTGCTTCACGCGTAAGATCGACACAAATGATATCGCGAAAACCCTTGCCAATTACCTCGATACCTATTTCGCCACCCGTCTCAGACAAACGACGAATCTTCAGATGACCTGGAGTTTTAACAAATGGTTCATG
>JABSQK010000061.1 GCA_013215875.1 Lentisphaeria bacterium | reverse complement strand
GGTCTCTGCGGTGCGCAGCAGCATGTGTTGATCGAGACGTTTCCATTCGAGAATGCTCGGCAACCTGTAGACCCAGATTTGATCCCCGCTAATTGCATGCAGACCTTTCACCGACTGATTGCCAACAATGAGAATTTTTTCTTCATCGAAATAAAGTTGGCGCAGATCCGAAGGCATGAGTTTCTGCCAGGCGGTTTTTTGTTCCTTGGTTTTTACCGCCTCAAGAAAACCATCGGCATAGAGATAAATCATGGCGGGATTTTTAGTTTTTGGAATATAGAGTTTGGTGGTTGAGGAGCGTTGCCCTTCGCGGGCCGAGAGATCGCTGCCGCTTTTGCGGTCGCTGTTTAATTCGTACCAGGTATTGCGGATTTGGGTGACATTTTGCGGCGCGATGGTCGCATGTGCACGTTGCTTCAGGTACTTACCGCTATCTATGTCGATCTCCTGGTGATAGCTTCCCTGAATCAGGGAGAGAGTATTTTTATTTAATACGGCATGCACGGGAAGCTTTTTATAAAAGCGGGTCCATAAATCTTTTCCGTTTTTCAGGTCGACAGCAACGAGGGTTTTTTTGTCTTCAACAAAGAGCTTCCCTTTGAGATGCCCGATGATTCGTGTACGTGGAATATAGGGGTTGTCCCAAATAAGATCGCCAGTTTCCTTGTCCAGTGCCATTACGCCCGGCTGGTCTTTGGCAGTGATAATGAGCTGCTTGCCAAGGATGATGGGTGGGCTTGCAAGCTTGCGAATATATGCGGAAAACTGTTTTGGCAGTGGGTTGTAACCCTTGTATGTACGGGTCCATTCCACCAGACCATCGCGGGCATCCATTCGGGTGATAAGACCGCCATTGCTTAGTACATAGAGTTCGCCTTGATGAAATGTGAGCTTGGCATGGATCCCGGTTATCCATTGGCTGCGGCTGGAGTAACGAATCGTGAAACGGGTCTGCCCGGCCTTACTTTTCCAGATTAAATTACCATCTTTTGGATTTAGGCAGAGCACATAGAAGTCACTTTTCTCAAGATTGAAGTCCAAATCCTGTTCGATAACAGTGACGTAAAGACGGTCGTCGACGAGAATGGGATCGCCAGCAGGAATGCTTTTTCTCCAATAGGGCTTGTCGATTGTGGTCCAGATCATTTTACCATTTCGGCTGTCGAAGCAGACGAAATGTTTTTGCATGCGGCGGTGTTGCAGGGCCGGAATATCTTTGTGTTCTTTTCCATCAACAATCATTAAGTCTGCCTTGCGGCCGCCAACCACATCGGGGTATGCCCATCTGCTAAAGATGCGGTCTTTACCGATTGCCGGGTAAGCGAGATCGGGAATAAATGGTTTTTCATGGCTGCTGCCCATGCGCCATAGGGAAGCGGAGCGCTGAATCCACAGGGGTTTATCCGTTTTGCCCGGTGCATATCCGGCAATGAACGCCGGCGCTGAAACAAAGAGCAGTTTGGCATCGGCTTGCAGGGTGACCAATGGCCAGGGTAGTTGCGACCAGTTTGGCATAAGCCTTTGGCTGTACAAGATGCCCGGGTGATGACTGCTGATGCGTGGTAACTGAATGCGCTGATGGCTCATCGCAATGGGGCGTTCGGGCAGTGCAGCAATTTTTATTGATTGGTTAATTGCTTCGAGCTTTACTGTTTTGCCAAACCAGCGACGTTCGCTCGTTTTGTCTGCCTTGGCGAGAAGCTTGCGAAGTTCGCCATGGCGTTTTGGCTGTTCAGCGAGACTCATGAAGTATGCGGTTTCGGCTTGCAGTCGTTGCTTCTTGCTGCCGCTAAACAGTAGAAGTTCCTTGAAACAACGGGAAGCCAGAGCAGGATTGCCGCGGCT
>JABSQK010000609.1 GCA_013215875.1 Lentisphaeria bacterium | reverse complement strand
TCAATCTTTAAAGCCTTTTCGAAAATGGCCAGGCCCTTAAGAATTCGTTTCTTGTCGTCAGCAGTTGGCCCCCTTATCCCTGTTTTACAGTGTAAACGGCCTATTTGCATTAAAATATAGGATCTTAAGTTATGCTGCTTTATAACCGCTGGTTTATATTTTGTCTCAAGGATAGCCCTGTATTCTTTGACTAATTTTTCACGAGAAGACCAGGCAGTATAGCCAGCAAAAGTAGCCGCGGCTTTTAAGTCGAGCAAGCCGATTTCCGCATCAGCAGCCATAATTGTACCAGGAAATTTTTTCAGTGTATCTTCCCATATCTTTTTTATATTGGGTCCAATGAATTGTTCCATGTTTGGGTCCTGGCCCAATTTTTCCTTACAGGTTTTAACGCGTTGAAATATTTGTAATTTTGAGCCCATCTGTTTCAGTTGCATATAATAATCCAGCGCTCCAGCCCATTTCTTTCTATGGAAATCATGCTCGGCTAATTCGAATAAACAAAATTCGGCAATTTTGCGGTGGTCGGATGTATTCTGTCCGCGACAGAGACCGACAGCTTTCATATAGACATCCATGGCAATTTCTTTTTTACCCAGTTCCTTATATAAATCTGCTGCTGCCAGAAGCACCCGCGGCCCAATAATGGAGCCCTTTGGAAATTTTGATTTGCCAATATCTTCAAGCAAGTTGGCGGCAGTTTGTTTATTGCCCATTTCCCGATGGCAGATGGCAATGACATAGGCGGCTTCGATCGCTTCTCTTTTGGTTTTAAAGGATTTTTTGACCTGTTCGCAAACGGCCATTGCCAATTTGTATTTTTTATCGGCATAATAAAACTTAGCAATGCGCATAAAAAGTTCAGGTACTTTAAGGTTGTTCGGGTATTGCTGGTAAAAAGTTGTGACAGCGTGGCGGGCAGCATTTATATCTTTGGCTTGTATCCAGACGATCGCTTTTTTGTAGGCCGCGGTCTGTGAATACTGTTTGCTTTTCATGCGGGTCAAGACATCGAACATGGATGCTGCTCTAGTGAAATATGCTTTCGCTTCCTTATTCTTGGATGCTGCTATAGCGAAATATTTCTTAGCCTCTTTAGTCTTGCCGGCTTTCTCTTTAGCCTTGCCTGTTCTCATAGCTATCATAGCAGCTTTAAGGGCCTTAGAGCCAAGGATTGCCAGATAGCCTGCACAGAGGTCGTGGGCCTCAGCCTTGTACAAACCTGCACCTTCGCCAATGAGTTCCTCTAGAGTTGCTGCAGCATCCTTGTGATTTTTCGCTGAAGCCTGCATTTTTGCCAGAGTCATAAAGGTATCGGCACGATGTTTGAAATGCCGTTTTCCTTTGCTGATCTTAATGACTGTCTTAAAGTGTTTAATAGCTACATCCGGGTCACCAATCTTATCGTATGAATGTGCCATACGGTATGTCGCGGTAATTACCTTGATATGCTCAGGATGGTCCTTCAGGAATGACTTATAGACTTTTATGGCCTTGTTAATGGCGCCGCGCTTTTCAAGGGATTGGGCATTGCGCAGTTTATCCTCCGGGCTGCTCGCTGCCCAGGAATAACTTAAGCTCAATAGAAAACAGATTGCATAGAGGGTATTTTTCATTATTCTGCTCCTTCATTTACATCTTGCGGTTGTGGCTTCTCAGGTGCTTTCAAGGGCTCCTTATCATTCCTTTTGCCTAGTTGATAGATCTCGGATGCTTTCGCCTTCAGGGCGTAGGGAGACAAGGGGTATTTCCTGATAAGTTCTTTATAGCGTTCGTAAGCACGGGGTTTTTCATCGAGCTTTTCATGAGTTTTGGCAAGGTAGTAGGTCGAGCGAACATCTGCCCGAACTGAATTTGTTTTAAATTTGAGATGCTGGAATGTGGCCCTGGCTGCCTTATACTTTTTATCTTTTAGGTAAACCATTCCTTCCATGTATAATGCCTCTGCAGTTAAATAATCATCGGCTGAACCACTGGCCTTTTTGAATTTATCCATGGCTGAATCTTTGGATCCGCGGCGTAATTCCTCCATGCCAATGGCATATAGAATCCAGGATACCCGAATAATTTGTTTGTGGCTTAATGTTTTGCGCTGCTTTGAAGTCAGTTTTTCATAGAGCAAAACATAGCGTTCGTCTTCCGGTGGAAATTGTGGATCGTCGACATAGTTCAATTTGCCCTGGAGCAAGAACTGAATCATGCGTTGCACACAGGAGCGCAGAGGATCTGTTTCGACCTTATTTATTTTTTTATAAATTTCTTCTGCCTTCACCCAATCCTCTTCATCTGCGGAATGAAACAGAGCTAAGGCATAGCCTTCGCGAATAATGTGGGCTTCATGGGCCTTTTTAACACCTTCTAAAGACGCCTCATAGAACTCAATCGCTTTCTTGTATAGACACATATCATAATAAATCGTTGCCGCCTCAAAATCGAGCATATACTTTTTATACCTGTCACTTTTTTCAGCCTTGAGCGCATCCAGGGCAATGAGAACCTTGCCATACTGCTTGAGACCCTTATAAATATCCAACTTCAATTTCATTGCATCTACTCGGCGTTTGGACTTGGGGAAACGGTGCAACAAGGTATTTATATTCTCTAGCGCCTGGTCCATCAACTCATCTTTGAAATAGGTTTTTGCTAAACGGTAATATGATTTTTCGGCAATTTTTAAATTGGCATTTTCTGTTTTCAAGCCCAGGTCATTTTCTTTCATGATGCTGTAGATAACCTTCAGACAGGACACTTCTTTAAATGGGGGCCGGTTGATCTTTACATTGGTATCCACACTCTGATCAAATTTGAGTTCTACATTGCTATTAAAGCGGATAAAGTTGGAGATCTTATCCAGGCTAGCATCCTTAAATCCCGCCGGCATGCTGGAAGTAATGGAAATATTATAGAGGGTATCTGCACTGAATATCTCCTTGAGTTCATCGAGAGTTGGCATCTTTTCTTCCGGCTCGCGTTTATAAAGCACCACAGATTCTTCTGACGCCAAGGCATAATATTTCACTGCTTCGCGATAAATTCGTTCATTTTCGTAAAGCCAGCCCAGCCAAAAAGACGCATCATAATAATGGGGATATGTCGGGCTATCGAAAATTTTCAAATATTCACGCAAGACGATGCGCATTTTATCGTATTCTTTTTGTTCGTAGTAGTTGATTGCCAGCAGGAACATGGCGCGTTCAGAATAAACAGAATCGGCGCCATACTTACGAAGGTCATTGAAGCAATCTTTGGCTTGATTAAATAACTCGCCAGACTGATCACGAACAGTTATTCTGTAGTCCATATTCAAGGGTTCAAGGGTTTTTCTCAGAACATCTGCAAAGGTTCTAGCTCCAGCGAGCTTAGCTGGTGGATATTCCGTGGCAAGCACATCTTCTTTGCTTACACCAT
Source organism: Lentisphaeria bacterium (assembly GCA_013215875.1). Classification (GTDB taxonomy): domain Bacteria; phylum Verrucomicrobiota; class Lentisphaeria; order JABSQK01; family JABSQK01; genus JABSQK01. Next base: position 6,304 of record JABSQK010000609.1, on the reverse strand, counting down.
CTGCCCATACAACCTGAGCCTTGGTCTTTTCTTCGATATGCCCAAGAATATGAAACATCATGAAATTATTCTTATGTAGGGCAGCAACATTTCCGTAGGGTTTCGACATCTTCTTAAAGCGTTCAACTTTTGGGTCGAATATCTCAATCATTTTTATGCGCTCCAGGGCATCAATGTCCATATCATCGGGAATTTCCGGGTAAAATGTGGGTTTGCCACCTGAAACACCCAAATCAAAATCCACTGCAAACTTCTTGGGAATAAGTAATTTGAGGTAATCCTTCAGGGAGCGCTTCATATTAAATTCAGCGAGTTTATCAGACGCTATACGGGTATTCGCCAGATGAGAACCAATGGTGCCATTGACCATCTGATTACTCCAGACAAACGGCACCCCAAATTTGATGGATACCCGCTCGAGAATCACACCCGCAGTCAAATCACCTTTACGACGATCCCAATAGATCGTTTTTGTATCTTGAAATGGTTTGTGGGTTTCAAGAAAAGTCGCCATCCGAATAACATCTAACGGATAAATGTAAATGCCCATTAATTTCTGTCCCGAAGCACCACGCTTTTTCTTTCCGGCCCGACTGTAGTATACGCCGGCAAGATACAAGAGATTCATCGCCTGATCTTTTTCAATATTCGTCCGTTTCGATATGGAGCGGTAAGACTGGGCAGCCAATTCATATTTTTCCATTTCAATAAACCAGTCGGCCAGTTCGAGAGCCAAATTCTGGTAACGTGGATCATTGCTATTGTCTGCTTCCATTTCCTCGTATTGTTCTCTGGCCGCTTTTTGCGTATTGTAATCTTTGGACTTAAACATCGCCTCGATGATGGCATAGGACAGAATCTTGTCCATTTCTGTATTTTTCGCAACCAGTGTCTTGGCTGTTTTCAATAGACGCAATGCCTCAGCAGGATCGCCTGCAGGATTGCCACCTTTCATAAGTAGATTTGGCTGCTTGCCTTCGCGTTTGCGATGGCGTGGCCCGGGCGGCATGCTCTTTAGTTCACATAAAGCACGTTTGTAGTGCGCAGTAGCAGAAAATCCCTTCCAGGTTTCAAGGGAAACACCCTTAAAGGGTTTCTTGCTCTTAATTATTTTATCCGCAGCGGCAGCACATTCCACCCAATCAGCAGCTTTAACAATGCTCGGGCGTTTATTGCGTAGATTTTTTTGCTTGGTATTTTCGACCGTGGTACTGTAATGCTCAATCAGACTAAGCAACGCTTGCGCAGCTGCATTGGTGCCAGCCTGAGTTTTTGCTGTTTTGATCCATTGCTTTATGCTTTTGTCTCCAATACCTGATCCGCCTTTTGAACCACTTAAATCGCCAACGTCATGGCCCTGTCCTTTAAGTGTCAGCAATAGGGGTTTGGCGAGTCCGGCAAAATTAGACAAGGGGTAATTAGCCACCAAACGCTTTAAAGCAGCCACTGCTTTATTACGATGGTCTTTCAGTTTCTTCTCTTGTTTATTTTCAACCAGATCATTGGCATATTGAATATGAATTTTGCCAATCCAATATAAGGATTCTGCCTCAAATTTCGGATTCTTTTTTGAATTGTTATAGCTGCGCAATGCGGCATTGCTATCGTTATCCTTTGTACGATAAATATCGCCCGTCAATTTCTCTGCTTGAAAATATGAGATCGAACTGGGGTGAACTTCCTTGAAGCATCGCTTGGCGGATTGATAGTCTTTTTTCTTGTAGTAAGCAAAACCCTTAAGCAAATACATATTGGATTTAATCTTGTTACCATTGGAAACCGTTTTTAGAAATTTCTCATTCAAACTTGTGATCGTTTTACCATACGCCTTACGGTTAAAGGCCAGATTGGCAAGTAATAACTTGGCTTTTAGCTTCATATTCTGGTCATAGTTAACCAAGTCGAAAAACTGTTCTGCTTTGGTATCATTCCGTCGGTCGAGATAATATTTGCCAAGAATTAAACACATATTATCAAAGCCAATCAATAAGTCTTTAGGGGGGACTCCTGGTCCCTCAATAATTGACTTCATCTCATAGATAGACTTGGTATAAACTTCAACTGTGCGGTCATTCTGATTTATCTTCTTATAAAACATTCCCAATTCATAGCTCGCCAAAACTGCGTTCTTCATTCCCAATTCGCCACGCCGCCTTTGCAACTCTTTGTGAATCGCCTCCAGCTCTTTTGCTTTCTGAGGATTACCTTTTTTGCTGGCAATAATAATTTTCATCTTATAAAGCATTAAAGGACCGTTTCGCTTATTAGTAGGATATTTGCGCTTGAAGGTATCAATTTTGTCGAGTGCACCACGATAGTCTTTCATGCGATAAGATATGATCGCTAAGCGGCTTTCGCAGACTTTTTTCAATTTTCCTGTCGCTTTTTTCGCAGCTTTACCATAATAGGTGCGGGCTTTTCCGTAATCCCGCAGCATGACGTATGCTTCTCCGAGTGTTTGCAGGGCGCCAGCAGTCATGCCATCGCCTTTTTTCTTGTACATCTTTTCTAGGATTTTTATAGTTGTGACATAGCGCTTTTGCTTTAATGCCTTTTGGGCCTGGCGCAGGTCTTCATCTGCTGCAGATAGTAACGGGCTGATGAGGATAGCCAATAAAATGTATCTAATAGTTTTCAAATCGATTTACTTACCTTATAATTGTTTGTGCTCAAAATATGCACAGAAAAAAACTCTTCTAACACTAATAATAATTTGCCTTCTGTCAAGCTCAAAATAGCTACTTTGACGTCTTTGGAAGGCCATCTAAATTAACAATCTCTAACGATTGTGTATGCTTAGGACCCCAAGATAAAATCAAAGTTGCATGGAATTTGTTTTTTTTGCTTTAATAAGGTAAAATAAAGTTGCTAGGCCCCTGTGAGTTTCCAATTGGGTCTACAATTTACTTGAGGGCAGACTTTGATTTTGCTTTTATATTTTCTTGCAATGCCAGCTGGCTGTTGACGCTTAGCTCAAGCCAGTGCAAACGTTCTTCAACCGACAGCGCTAGCATTTCTCTAATTTGTGTAAGGTCAACACCATCGGCATTGTGCGTGCCGGCATTAAAAATATCGGTCCGTAATTCGTTTTCGCTCATGACTTAAATCTAGTCTGGATAATTCATAAATCTCGTAGCGAAAGTGTGACGTGATTTAGAGTTGTAAGATGGATGTAGACGTGCCGGGGCACTTCAAAGTCATCGTCAGCTCTAAATGGCTGATACTGCAGCAATTCGCGCTTGCAGTAGATACGTTTATGAATTAACCAGGCTCGCCTGAAACCATCATAAAACAATCGAATGCAAAGGCTTATTTCCTTAGATCCACACAGATGAATGCACCATCATTATCCCGCGCATAAAGCAATCCACGGCAGAGCAAGGGTGTACCCCAACATTGCTTCTTCAGTGCAGTTTGAGCCGATGAGATTTCCACATATTTCTTTGAATTGCGTTCAAAAATAATCAGTTTGCCCTTTTCACCGCAAAACACAAAATGATCCCCGGCTAACATAAAGCCGCCAAAACCGATTTTTTGTGACCAGACTTTTTTGCCAGTCTTCAGGTCCAGGCAAACGAAGCTCGCGTTACTGTTCGCCTGGCCATCGACACCATAAAGGAAGCCATCGACAAGAACCGGCATGGCAAAATGGGACCGCATATTCTTATTTTCCCATAAGAGTTTCACTTTATTGCCTTTCGTTTCAAGCAAGGCACAGCCATGGTTATAGCCCGAGCTAATAAAGACCTTGGTTCCAATAACAAGAGGTTCCGCACTGTTCAGGTCATGTTGTGTCTTCCAGGGGTAAGACCAAACTTCTTTGCCGGTTTTTACTGACATGGCATGCACCTTATTTGCACCCCATTTGACATAGTAGTCCTTTCCACCACGGGTATAGGTCGTTGCTGTTCCGTAAAACGTCTTGCCCGCCCCACCCCAAATAATTTTACCCGATTTTGCATCAAGCAATACGCCTGTATTACCCGTATTAAGCAGGAGTTTGTCTTTTCCGATTGTTTTGAGATTGCAGACAAAGCCAAACATACCGATTTTCACCTTAAGGTCTTTGCTTAACTGTTTTTTCCAGATTTCTTTACCCGTTTTCTCATTCAAACAAATGACCTGACTGTCTCGTCCGGCGACATAGACCTTGCCATTAAAGAAAACCGGGCTCAAAGCACTGCCGGAGAATTGTTTGGGATTTTTGCATGGATATTTATAGGTCCATAGAACTTTGCCGCTAACGGGATTTAAACAGTAGACAGTATTGGTATTATTTTTATTTCCTTGAATGAGAAGTCGGTCGCCTTTGATCTGCGCCTGTGAATAGCCTTGACCAACATTCTTCCTCCATAGTATCTTGGCACCTTTTGCCAGGCCTTTAGGCTTCCATTTCGTTTCAGTGGATTTAAAATCTGCGGTTGGGCCAGCCCAGGTCGCCCAGTCGGCTTTATCTGCGGCGTTGAGATTTAGCAGCGATAAGACTAATAGTATTAAAATTTTGGTTTTCATTGTGTTCTCCTAAATGGTTCAATTTAAGTTCTTTTTCATGGTGGATCAGGTAACTGTACGATAGTATCTTGCCAGGCTGGCGAAATACCACTGGTTAATGCTGAAATATTAAATGTGGGCGATGCACAGGGCACGCCATGCTCGATGATGATTTTGTAATAGTTGTCTTCGGTTTCATCGAGTATTTCCAAAAGGCGTTCTTTCATTGCCTGGCAGCGTTCTGGATCCGCTTTGCTCAAATCGTTTAACTCGTATGGGTCTTCCTCGAGATTAAACATCAACTCATGGCCGGTTTCATAATAGCTATATTTCCATGTGTCGGTGCGATAGCCCCGCCAATCCAAAAAGTCGAGGTTCCAGCGCGGCCCGCCATGCATTTCGAGAAAGACCTCTTCGGGTCCTTCGAATGCTTCCCCGCGTAAGGCCGGCGAGAAGTCCATGCCCTGGCAATAATTCGGAATGGCCACACCTGCAGCACCGAGAATGGTGGGCATCAGATCCACCAAACTAAAAAGTTCTTCCCGTGGCTTCTGCGGCGCGAGTTCCTCAGGCCAATGAAAAATTGCCGGAATGCGAACGGATTCTTCGTTTGGATGACTTTTCAATTCCCAGAGCCCATGCGAGCCCATAAACTCGCCATGATCCGAAAAGTAAATACTTAAAGTATTATCACCAAAGCGTTCATTCGCCTTGAGCACATTCATAAATTTGCCGAGATTGGTATCGAGGTTTTCAATCAGTCCATAATAATTTGCCAGTCGCTCCCGCGCATCGTCTTTCTCAACAAAATTTTCCCGGACAATTAAGTCGTCTGGATTCCAGCGCTTATTCTCTTCTGGCGGATCCAACGGAAAATGCGGGGGTTCGATACTGAGCACCAGAAACAGAGGCTTGTCGCCATCGTAATCGTTAATGTAGTCCGTCGCCAGTCGCGTCAGCCAATCCGTTTGAAACTCGGTCATCTTTTTTGGTTCACGGTCGTGCTGGTCCCAGTACCAGCCCTTGAATTGCTTGTCATTCGCTTCAAAGGCATACCAGTCTTCGAATCCACCACGGTGATACTCCGGTGTGCGCCAGGCATACTTGTTAAAGTGGTCTTCCGTATCGCACCAAAAAGCCGATGGCAATTGGTCCAATACCACACCACAATGCCACTTGCCAAAATAGGCGGTATGATAACCGGCATCTTTAAGAATCGTCGCCATGCTTGGCGCGCTTGCCTTATAAACATCGAAGAAATTTTGTACCGCACCGCAATGGGCATGGCGTCCGGAAAAGATGATCCCACGAGCGGGTGTACAGACGGGACAGTTGGAAAAGGCATTATTAAAGGCGACGCCCTCTTCTGCCATTTGATCCATAAATGGGGTTTTAATGTTTGGATCACCACGATGGCTCATGGCGCCAGCGTAGTGCTCATCAGACAAGATATAGATAATATGGGGTTGTTTGCTCATGGATTCCCAGTTTTATTCAGGCTAAACTAAACGCTCGACTGTGGGACTGCAAGTTGCACTTGACGATGTTTTATTGTTTTGCACATGCTTATGCAGGCATAAGCAGCTGGAGATTTTTAAGACCGACACCGGTCTTAAGCCGCCGGAGGCAACTTAAAAGATTTCGCTAGCGCGGCTCTCAAGGACGATGTCCTTAAGGATCCATGCTTATGCAAGCATAAGCAAGTGGAGATTTTTAAGACCGACACCGGCTTAAGGATCTAAAGATTTCGCTAGCGCGGCTCTCAAGGACGATGTCCTTAAGGATCCATGCTTATGCAAGCATAAGCAATTGG
>JABSQK010000608.1 GCA_013215875.1 Lentisphaeria bacterium | reverse complement strand
AGCCATGCGGGCGATTTTCGAAGCCGTGGTATTGATCATGGCTCTCAAAATGCATGCGACCGATTAAGCTCGTCTCATAGCCGGCCAGGCCTAGTACGTGGGCCCAAGTTGGGATGCCGGAATCCAGTAATCCGTGGTTTCCCCAGACCTGATTATTTGTCGGCGTCCGTCCGGTCATGAAGCTCATACGAGCCGGCACGCAAAGTGGGGCCGGAGTATAGGCATTATCAAAGCGCATCCCCTGAGCAGCCAAGCGGTCAAGATTTGGGGTGCGTACAATTTTATCCCCATAACACCCGAGAACATGCTTATTGTGCTGGTCCGACATAATGATTAAGATATTTGGCTGGTCACTCATTTTTTACCTTTTCCTTTTAATGTGAATATAAAAAAATCAATCAACCAAATGGCCGAAAACAAAGGGATTACGCCAGTTCTCCCGGTCGCCGGACCACATCAGTTGGCGAAACTTTCTGCCCTTGTCTAAGTCGTTGATTCCTACGTCAAAGCGCAATTCTTCTGTCGGAAAGAAATTGTTCTTTTTCAAGCCTTCCCAAGGTATAAAGAAGACGATGACATAACCCTTTTCTTTATGCTCAGAAGTTACGCTTATCCCTGGAATAGCGGCCCATGCATACTTTTTACTAAATCCAGCTTTGATTGCAACTTTGCCTTTTTCCGCAGCGGGTACTGCACTAATCATCACAACGCCTTTTCTATAGCCACGGTGGAACCTATGTTTTTGCTTTTCCGTTCTAAGATCCAGATAGAGGGCAACTCCATCAACCCCCCGGCCAATACCATTTCCCCGGTTGATTACATTATCGGTAACGTCAACAGTCACCGTTAGTCCCTTGTCGGTCTTTTCGACTTTAACGTCAGCGGAACAATCCTCTGGTCCTTCCCATTTGTCTACCGCAAATAACACTTGGCTCTTGCGGTTTATTTTGAAGTGAGCCTTGGAATCAGCATCCCATTTGGCTTGTCTGGTAATTGGCAGTGTTACCGTGCCGCTGACCAATTTTTTTTCTGCCTGTTCTACAGACCATAAAATTCTTGGAAATGCATCTGCATCCACTTTAGGAATGGTAAATTTCACCTGCTTTTCCTCTGCTGGTTTGAGTGAAAAATCGGCAAAAGGCTTGTCGGCGCCGCTCCATTGCAGCTTATAGTCCAAGGTAAACCGACTATTGTTTTCCATTGGGAAACTCACTTCCTGCTCCGGACCATGGACTCGCACAACCGGGCGCCTAGTGAAGAAAACCTTTTCGATTCTTTTCTTTATTTCTCTTACCGCATATCTAAGCCCAGGTGGCACCGCATAAAAAGTTGTGCCCTTTTTACCCCATTTAGATGCTGCCCATTTAAAGACTCCTGTTTTTAAATTATAAATGGCCTCGGGATAAGCATTGCCGCCACAAAACTGCAGGCTGCCATTCTTAATGCCAAGCTTACCTTGCAGACTTACGCCATTTTCAAGTTCGCCAATGGAGCCTGATGTGTCGTTGTGCCAGATCAATTTTCCCGTCAGCGCATCAAGGGCATAAACATGCGTTCCGTCATAATGGGCTATGCCAGCCGCGGCATAAACCACACCTTCATGCAGCGCTACTCCGCCAGCTACCGGCCAGGTCGACATCAATCGGTCGTAAACTGGAATCAGCCGGTCTTCAGGAGCGGCATGAAAGCGCCATATTTGTTCTCCGGTTTTCGCACTAAGGCAGTAGACATAGCCATCATT
>JABSQK010000607.1 GCA_013215875.1 Lentisphaeria bacterium | reverse complement strand
CTTCACCATTCAACTAGCGGTTTTTGATTCTCATTGGCAGGAAAGGGGTCGGGGTTATGCTCGCGAAGGGCTTTTTCATTGGGTGCATATTCACCGTTTCGCATGATGCCACCATGAGAGATATTTAAGCTGCTGGCGATGCCGTCAGCGCTTGCATCTACCCAATGCGGGGGTAGAATCTGATTCCAAAGTAAATTTCCCGGATCCATAGGAAACACAGATCTCTCATCTTCGGATATTGTATCGGGTTTTTGTATACTGCTGCGGTAGTCGGCATCTACACATTTTTGAACGGGCTCCCAGCTTTCTGGATTGGTAAAGCCATTAAATTCTTTCCCGCCGTAAAGTTGCCATGCCAGAACATGGGATTGGTCCAGGTTGTAATAGAGACTATTCGAGGAGTAGAATACCCTGGAACTGCGGCCAATACCGAGTTATGGTCGGCAATGCAGTACGGCGTCAAAACCAAACAGAGCGCCAACGAGACGCAGCACGTGAATGCCGGGTCCACTACGTTCCCCACGGCATCCGTGTGCTAGACGGTTATATTAAGGAAGCCGAAATGCCTAAAAATGATTTTAAGACAATAGTCTTGCGAAGCTTATTTATTGCCTTGGTATTATCGGTTCTTATTGAGATGGGGCGAGATCTTGCTTTACAAAGCTACACTGAATTGAATCCGCCTATGAAAGCCGGCGAGTTAGATAAGTTGAGTTTCATGGAAGCTAAGGGAGTAATAAATTCCCGTTCAATTCAAATATCAGGATTAGATTATTTCATGAAACATGCCGGCTCTAGTGGCTATTGGAAAATGAAAATTATTTATAAGTTTTCATATTTATTTTTTACTTCACACAGGTACACTAGATGGATTTTTTATAGCAGAAGTCCAGAAACGAGCGTAAGGATCGCCATTTTTTTATAAAAAATATATTTATAATATTCTTTTGCTTATGCCCTCCAATGTGTTATGATCATCGTCAACTTAGTAATAAAATTAAAAGGTAGGAAAAAAATTAATCGCATTATTACACTCATACTTATTTGTTCGGCACTCACGGTATGGGCGGATGAGGCAAGTCTTGAGAAAGAGATTAACAAGCTCAAAAAACAAATAGAATCACTCAATAAACAAGTAGATTCCATCGAAGACAATCAAAAGCAGCTGAAAACAACAGGAGATAAAGTAAATCAATTCCTTAGCCTCAGCGGTTATATCGAATTCTCTGCCGGTAAATTTAAGGACACTGATGACTATTATGATAATGATAACAGCCAGGGTGAAGTAGACTGGATGGCAGTTGAAACTGTTGAACTCATTTTTGATTTTGATTTCAGAATTAGTGATTCCTACAAACTCAGAACCAGTTTCTCACCATGCCACTGAGCGGATATTCTTCCTATACACGTAATCGGCAAAGCAGTGGCTGCGGGCTTCGATCGATAAGCCTGATATGAGACCCGCGCCGGTAATGACCACCAAATGGAAAAGTGTCCTACCCTGGCTTATGGTGCTGGGCATTTGGTGGGTATGGGCCCTGACACCATTTTACGGCGTCAATATCACCACGAATGACCAGGTTTGGTGGGCACTAGAGGCGAACGAACGCCCGTACGATTATGTCGTCAAAGTGGCGAAAGGCAGTGGTCGTGTTTACGGTCTCGCAACGTACGCGGGCCTGTTATTGGGATCAT
>JABSQK010000606.1 GCA_013215875.1 Lentisphaeria bacterium | reverse complement strand
TGGATCGGCATAATCTTTACCGAGCGCTACGCCAGCAACCAGGCGGGCCATGGAAACGGCATAACCACCCACATCAAGTATACCACCACCACCAAGCTCGGCATTGAACAAACGTCCATCTGGGTGAAATCCGGCTTGAAAACTGAATACAGCATCGATAATGCGTACCTCGCCAATTGCACCAGAGCTGATCAGTTCAACAATTTTTGCAGTCTGCGGTGTGCAGCGATACATGTAGGCTTCCATAAAATAAACATCGTTGCTGCGTGCGGCTTCGATAACAGTCATAAGATCAGCATGGCTCATGGTAGCGGGTTTTTCACTCAAAATGTGCTTGCCAGCATTCGCAGCTTTTATGGCCCACTCTGCATGCATCGGGTGTGGAGTAGAAATATATACGGCATCGATGTCCGGATCATCAAGCAACGCTTGATAGGAGCCATAGGCCTTTTCGATGTTGTTTTCTTTGGCATAGTCATCTGCTTTGCTCTGCTCACGACAGGCAACTGCTGAAATTTCACCACTTTCTGTTTGTGATACACCGTGTAAAAATGCTCTGGAAATATTGCCGGCCGCTAGAAGGCCCCATCGAATCGTCATAATAACTCCTTGAATAATTAGTAGAGACGAACTTTAACTCGCTAAGGGCTTGGTTCAAACAGGAATGCTGAATTTTGTCGCTACGCCACAGCCACACTATGTTAAGAAAAAATAGGTCCACCATGTAGGGCAGGTAGAGAATGAAATTGTTTCGAGACATTTCATGAATGTTAAAAAAAGGTTCTAGATAAAAAGGAATGAGAGGTTTCTTTCTTTAAGCCTACATGTCCTGCATGAACTTCCATGAGAATGCATTGTCAACCAGTGACGAGATTTAACTTTAGTTTATTTTTTTACATCTTATCTTTTTTATAGTTAATATAAAAAATCCCTTCACGTCTTGCTTCCATTCGCACTCTTTGTTAGGGCTAGCACTGCCCTGGTGCATGATAATATCCCAAATAGATGCTGCCATCTACATGCCGGTATCAGTAGTACGATCAGTTGCTCACTAATCAGCCATGTTCTGTATCGCAGTCATCCAGTCGGGACGTGGAGATCATTTATTAACTATTTTTCCTTTGTAAAGTTTCTACTTATTAAACTGCTTCCGTTTTTAATTATACGTGGATAAAGTCATTGCATTATTTTAGGCACTTTTCTTTTCTGCCTTTTTTAGATGATTAAAAAATGGATCGTAAGTTTCATCATGCACCCAGAGGCGGTGCATTAAAACAGCTAGTTTTCTCGCTACAGCAACTTTGGCTTTTTTCTTTGCAGTAGGTGATGAACCAAGTTTTTCTCCGAATCGCCGAAGATCACAATCTGGCCCAAAGGGGCCCATTATATAATTGGCAGATCCCACCAATAGCCTACGAATATAGCAATTACCAGATTTAGTAATGGGCATCGGTTTATCACTGCTTCCCGATTGATCCCTTCCAGGAACCAATCCCAAGTATGGCGCAATATCCCGGCTTTTTCTAAAACGTTTGGGATCATCAATGGTTAATACAAATGCTAGAGCGGTTAGTGAACCAACCCCAGCAATAGCACCTATCTTTTTTGTTTCAGGAAAGTGCTCATCACAGAGTTGATCAATCTGTTTGTCATACTCTTTTATTTCTTGACTCATCAAAGCAATACTTCTAATTAGTGGGCGCAAAACGGGATACATGAAATCTGGAATATCTTCAATTGACTTTTTATGAAAACTTTCCGTTGAACATTTACTAATACGGTAACCAAAACCTTTGACAGATGAGCGCACATGCAAGATGAGTTTCTGACGGGCACGGACCATTATATCACGTGCTCTAATAGAGCACAAAGCAACTTGAGACTTGAGGCCCCGGTGCTTTACTGGGCACAACAAATCAATATCAAAACGCCCCATACGTGCAAGCATCTGGGCATCTCGTTTATCCGTCTTCAATTTATTCATCCATATCGCCGAGACTTTGCGCGGATTCGCAACAATTACTTCGTGCTGAAGGTTTTTGAGAAGACGTTCGATCCAGGAGGAATGAGTCCCTGCTTCAATAATAATCAGTGCGCTGAGATGATCTTTAAAGAATTTACTTAATTGTACCTCGGTATTTCCAACTGAACATTCAGTGGTAATTTCACCTTCTCGGTTAAGTACGCAGATTTGATTGCTTTTATCGCCTAAGTCCATTCCAATCGTCCATTCCTGTGTTATTGTAGTCATTGCTGAGCTCCTATTTTTTTGCACTTCGAGTGCGTTGTTGGTTGACGGCTAATTTAGCACGTCGTGGGAGCTCAGCATTCTCATACTATCTACATGGT
>JABSQK010000605.1 GCA_013215875.1 Lentisphaeria bacterium | reverse complement strand
GCAGATTCCGGAAAACCTAGATGCGCGAAGTTTATGTCCATTAATTCATGGAAAGACACCGGATGATTGGCCCGACAGTTGCTATGCTGAATATCATGGCGAAGTTTGGGGCTATGATACGCAACGCATGGTGCGAACACAGCGCTGGAAATACGTTTATCATCCCAATGGTTTAGATGAATTATATGACTTAGACCTAGATCCTTTTGAGCTGCAAAATCTTGTTACTGTTACAGAAAAGAACGATGTATTACAGGAAATGAAAGCGCGTCTTGCCGGCTGGAATGAACATACGAATGACATGTTTCAATGGGACTGGGTGAAATGGAATTTTCCAGAACCAGCAAAACCTGGAAAAGCGGACCCAGAAAAATTACCTTTAACTACGAGCGTATTGTGAAAAATCTAAAGAGGTCATCATGGCAAATATAAAAATAGCAGCAGCCCAATTTGAGAATAAGAATGGCGATAAGGATTATAACTTATCAGTGATGCGTGAATTAACGAAGCAAGCAGTAGATGCAGGTGCCGAGGTTGTTTCGTTTCATGAAGGCTGTATCTGCGCCTACTCGTATCTGAGAAAATTGTCCTAAGACGAATTTTTTGACGTGGCAGAACCCATTCCCGATGGCCCAAGTATTACAAAGCTCATGGCTATCTCGGCCGAATTCGATGTGCCCATATTCGCCGGCATGATGGAGCGCGATGGAGACGAGGTTTTCAATGCATATTTCTGTGTATACCAAGGACAGGTATTGGGAAAATTTCGTAAATTGCACGCATTTATAAACCCGCATCTATCATCGGGTAGTGACTATGTGGTATTTGATCTTTTGGGCTGGAAATTTGGTATGTTGATTTGTTATGATACGCACTTGGCAGAGAACGTTCGTATAACCACTTTAATGGGAGCCGAAATCATCATGATGCCGAATGTAACGTGCTGTCTGCCTGGCTCTGATCCCAGCGAAGGCTTTGTCGATCCTGAACTGTGGCATAATCGTGAAAACGATCCTATTTCTATTCAGAGAGAATTCTCCGGCCCCAAAGGCAGGGTCCTATTAATGAAATGGCTCCCGACTCGCGCCTATGAAAATGGTGTATACGTTATATTTACAAATCCAATTGGAGTAGATGATGATCAAATTCGTAATGGCAATGCGATGATCCTAGATCCCAATGGAAATGTAATTGCCGAAACAACGAAGCTGGCGGATGATTTTGTCATCGCTTCATGCAATAAAGAGCTGACTCAAAATGCCGTAGGAAAAATATTTATCAATGCTCGTCGACCCGACCTTTACGGTGAGCTGCTTAAGGATAACCCTAACAAAGGCAAAACTAAGGTAGCCTGGATGTAGCCAGCACCATTAATAATACAGGGACATAAAATGGACAATTATTTAGAACAAGTTTACGCCGGCGTTTTGGGCAAGGTCATAGGCGTTTATATGGGGCGTCCTGTGGAAGGCTTGTCGAAAGATCGAATTGCTGAAAAAGTAGGTTTGGTTGATCGCTATGTCGCTGAAGACTGCAATCTACCATTGATTGTTGCTGATGATGATATCACCGGGACTTTTACTTTCATACGTGCATTAAAAGACAGTGGTTTATATGCCGCTACACCTGAAGACTTTTTTGGCGATATGTGGCTGGATACAATAATTCCCAATAAAAGTATACTTTGGTGGGGTGGCTACGGACACAGCACAGAACACACAGCATTTATTCGTTTACAGCAAGGCCTGCGTTCGCCGGAAAGTGGCTCTATAAAGCGTAACGGGAAAGTCGTTGCTGAGCAAATCGGAGCTCAAATTTTCATCGATGCTTTTGGCATGGTTTGCCCTGGGGATCCTGAAAAGGCTGCAGTTTTAGCAAAGCGATCTGCTGAAGTTAGTCATGATGGCGAAGCGGTATATGCAGCTCAAGTCGTTGCCGCCATGTGCGCTGCAGCCTTCGAAGAAAAAGACATATTTAAATTAATGGATATCGGTATAGAGCAGGTTCCAAGCGATTGCCTGATTGCCGAGATTCATAAAGATGTTCGAAATTGGTGTATCGAAGATGGGGATTGGCACGAAACATTTAAGCGTATTGATGAAAAATATGGCTACGGACTTTACGGTGGAAATTGCCATGTGATTCCCAACCATGCAATTATGGTTATGGCCTGGGCCTATGCCCCGGATGACTTTTTTGAATCGCAACTGATTGCAAATAGCGCGGGTTGGGACACGGACTGCAATGCTGCCAATGTCGGTTCTGTGATGGGTATTAAAGTTGGCTTGCATAGGATCTGTGAACGCTATGACTTTCGCAGCCCAATAGGCGACCGGGTGATCTTGCCAACTGCTGAAGGAACGCGAGCTGTAAGCGACTGTTTAACTGAAGCCCGCGAGATTGCCCTTATAGGTAATAAGATCATGGGGTGGAGTGATGAGGCGGTAACGTCGAAATGCTGGCATGACTTTGCTATGCCAGGTGCTCAACATGGCTGGATGCTGGAGGGTGAATCCAACACTAAACTTAGCAACCCAGATGGAAAAGGCTTAAACATAGAACTGGATCTGCACGCAGAAAAAGATCTCATTATATCCACACCTATTTTAGCTGAGTTTACCGATACCTATTTTGTTGATGGATGTCCAAGACTATACGCGGGAACAGAACTTACATTTACCTTCGATAGTACAGATATTACCGGCAATTTAAGCGCTCAGATATTTTTACGCCACAGCTTCGACTTACAGCTTTGGGAGCATGAGAGCATAGAGCTTAACGGTCAAACAGAAATCTCATTTACTATTCCCGAGGATTTATGTTTCGCAATTGCCGATCTTGGGGTGAAATTGATATCGACTAATACAGCCAAAGGTTCATTGAAATTAGTACAGGTAAACTATGGCGGCAAAGCCATACTCGAACGACCCGATGGCATGGTCATACAAGGACTCGATTATTCAAAACCAACAGATTTAACATTTGGCTGGCTGACTGATCACTGCCTGACGCGAGGTGAATTTTCTGATGACCAGGAGCAACAAACTCGCTTAGGTAACAATGGTGGACGTTCATTAAGTATTACCGGCACTGAGGATTGGCACGATACATCCATTGAATGCCGCATGAATCAACACCTGGCAGATGGCCTCGGTTTAATTGTGCATTACCAAGGCCGTGAGCGTTATGTCGCAACACTGCAAAAAGACAATGAACTCATTCTCTTTCGACGGGAATATGGTAGCGATCAAATCATCGCTCGTTGTGAATCACCCGCCTGGGCTGTAGATGAGTTTCACAAATTAAAGCTGACAAGTCAGGGATCTAGATATATCGTAACAGTTGATGACATCGAATTAATTAATGCCGAAGACTCGAGCTCTGTACGGCCAAATTGCCATGTCTTTTGTGGCGGGGCAGGCTTTATATTTGAAACTGGGCTGATAGGTTTACGAGACCTGAAAATTTACTCAGACTTAAAGACACAATGGGATAAGTAACAACACTAATTAGAATTGGAGATAGAGATGAAAACAATTTGTTTAATTGGCTCATTTGATACAAAAGGGCCAGAGTATGATTTCCTGCGCCAACAGATATTGGCGAAGGGACACCAGGTCTTAACCGTAAATACTGGCGTATTGGGAACAACTGATTTATTCACAGTTGATGTCGAGGCAGATCAGATTGCAGCCGCGGGCAATGGTTCCTTGGACGCTTTGCGTGAGAGCAAAGATCGAGGCGATGCAATGAAAATTATTTGTGCTGGTGCTCCCATTGTGATTGCTCAACTATATGAACAGGGAAAGTTTGATGGGATTATAGGCATGGGTGGAACAGGCGGCACAACTGTTGTCACATCTGCTATGCGCGCCTTGCCAGTGGGTGTACCAAAAGTGTGTGTGTCTACAGCTGCATCTGGCGATGTCGCTGGCTATGTCGGTACCAAGGATATTACCATGATTCCATCGATTGTGGATGTCGCAGGAATCAACCGTGTATCACGCATTATTTTTGCTCGGGCTGCTGGAGCGATCTGTGGCATGGTTGAAGCAGAGATTGCCGAATCCGACGATGACCGGCCGGTGATTACAGCATCGATGTTTGGCAATACAACAGAGTGCGTCAATGCTTGCATGGAGCAGCTTACAGAAAAAGGCTATGAGGTTTTGGTATTTCATGCTACTGGTACTGGCGGTAAAACCATGGAGAGCTTAGTTAAAGAAGGCTTGGTCGATGCGATGTTGGATATAACAACAACGGAATGGGCCGACACTGTATGTGGTGGTGTTTTTGACGCCGGGCCAGAACGCCTGGATGCTGCAGCGCAAATGGGAATTCCACAACTTATCGTTCCAGGATGCGTCGATATGGCAAATTTCGGTGGCATGGATACAGTGCCAGAAAAATATAAAGATGGTAGTCGCATATTCTACGAGTGGAACCCATCTGTTACACTCATGCGAACCAATAAAGAAGAGAACGAAATCATGGGTCGGACTTTTGCAGAAAAAGCAAATGCTGCCACTGCACCTGTCGCTTTTCTAATCCCCTTAAAAGGTGTGTCTATATTAGATGGTGATGGCGAGATGTTTTGTGACCGCGAAGCGGATCAAGCTTTATTCGATACGCTAAAAGAAAACCTCAATAGTAACATACCAGTCGTTGAAATTGACTGTAATATAAACGACCCAGAGTTTTCTAATAAAGCAGTAGAAATGATGCTGGACTTAATCGAAAAAAATAAATCGTAAGGAAAGGCATTCAGACGTTCAACAATTATATATTTTTACAAAACAT
>JABSQK010000604.1 GCA_013215875.1 Lentisphaeria bacterium | reverse complement strand
GCGGGTATCGCCAGAAAACCCGGTATGTCCAGAGACGACCTTCTCACTACAAATGCCCAAATCGTGGGCGGCGTTGTGAAACAAATTACCACCCATTCTCCCAACGCTGTTATCATTATTGTGTCAAATCCTTTGGATGTCATGACGTATCTTGCGTGGAAAAAATCAGGGTTTTCTTCAAACCGAGTCTTTGGAATGGCTGGCGTTTTGGACTCATCAAGATACGCCAGATATATTGCGACTGCCCTAAAATGTTCTATCAAAGACGTCAGAGCCATGGTCCTGGGTGGGCACGGAGACGCAATGGTCCCCGTTCCTGAATACTCAACTGTTAATGGCGTTCCCATTACCCAATTACTGTCAGCCGATCAAATCGCAGATATCAATGACAAAACCCGACACGGTGGCGCAGATATTGTGAAACTCATGAAAACCTGTAGCGCGTATTATGCACCTTCAGCAAGTGCCGTTGCCATGGTTGAAGCGGTTCTTTTAGACTCTAAGCGTATTTTACCCGCTTGTGCCTACATAGAAGGAGAATATGGCATTCAAGACCTATACTGTGGCGTTCCAGTTGCAATTGGCAAAACAGGGATTACTAAAATTATAGAAATTGAGCTTTCCCCAGATAGCAAACAAGCATTACAGACCTCAGCAAATGAAGTGATGCAGTCTGTGTCAAAACTTGATCTGGCGGACGCTCATTAAATGAACCGATTAACCGCATATGTATCATCACAAGTAGGTAAGAAACAAATTGTTGCCATATCTGGTTTATGCTTGATTTTATTTCTGGTTGCCCATCTACTAGGAAATTTATTCCTCTTTAAGGGTCCTGAGGCGTTTAATGGGTATGTCGCAAAATTAAAGTCTTTTGGTCTATTCCTTCGGTTTGCAGAAGCAGGATTGGCCTTTATTTTTATCATTCACATTATACTCACCATCCAACTTGTGATCGAAAATAAAAGGGCCCGAGGAAAAGCCTATCAACAGGTAAACTATCAAGGAAAAAGATCGCTAGCGACGCGGATTATGCCACTGACAGGCTTGCTTCTACTTGCCTTTGTTGTGGTGCACTTGTTTGACTTTACATTCATTGACCATCATGGGCCAGAGAGCATTGTAAATGGGTCCTCACTCGGGCTTTATGGGGTCGTATGGAATACCTATAAGGCCAACTTTTGTCGCGTCGTATTCTACGTGATGGCCATGTGTGCGGTGGGTTTTCACTTGGGTCATGCCATTCAAAGTGTGGTTCAAACATTTGGGTTTTATCATCAAACCTTTACACCTGTCATTAAAATCGTAAGCATATTAATCGGTCTTGTTTTTGCCTTAGGATTCAGTGCCTTGCCCATATATATTTATTTGCAATAAGGACCAACATGACACCACTATTAAATTCTCATATACCCTCTGGACCTATCGAAGATAAATGGACCCAACATCGATTTGATTCAAGCCTCATTAACCCGGCCAATAAACGCAAATACAAGATCATTGTAGTTGGTTCCGGCTTAGCAGGCGCAAGTGCATCGGCTGCCCTCGGAGAATTGGGATACAATGTTGAGTGCTTTTGCTTTCAAGACAGTCCCAGACGGGCCCATAGCATTGCCGCTCAGGGCGGTATCAATGCGGCCAAAAACTATCCCAACGATGGGGATAGTATCTGGCGGCTCTTTTATGACACCCTTAAAGGGGGCGATTTTCGGTCCCGGGAAGCCAACGTGTATCGACTTGCGGAAATCAGTAACCACATCATCGACCATAGTGTGGCCCAAGGGGTCCCTTTTGCGAGAGAATATGGCGGGTTATTGGCCAACAGATCATTTGGCGGTGCGCAAGTTTCTCGCACCTTTTATGCCAGAGGACAAACCGGTCAGCAACTATTGCTGGGTGCATATAGCAGCTTGATGAAAGAAGTCAAAAAAGGAACCGTATCTCTTCACCCAAGAGAAGAAATGTTAGACTTAGTGGTGGTTGATGGTGTCGCAAAGGGAATCATTACCAGAAACTTGGTAACGGGTGTCATATCGACGCACTTTGCAGACGCTGTCGTGATGGCTTCTGGTGGGTATGGCAATGTATATTACCTATCAACCAATGCCATGGGATGTAATGTAACAGCAACCTG
>JABSQK010000603.1 GCA_013215875.1 Lentisphaeria bacterium | reverse complement strand
TCGCCTAAGTCCATTCCAATTGTCCATTCCTGTGTTACTGTAGTCATTGCTGAGCTCCTGTATTTGGCACTTCGAGTGCGTTGTTGTTGACTGCTAATGTAGCACATCGTAGGAGCTCAGCATTCTCATACTATCTAATACCCCGGCCAGACGTTCGTTATTTAAACGTTCTTCTTCCAGTTTCTTCTGTTCACGTATATCCATAAAACAGAATATCTGCTTTTTTTGGCCATTCATTTTTATATTACTGAGTGAATAGACCACAGCGATTTCGTCTCCTTCAAACGTTTGCAGGATATCTTCAGCGCTCTGAAAATGTCCTTTTGCCTCCTCGATATTTTTGAAAAAGTTTTTGTAATCGCTTGTCAGGATAGTGTCTTTTGTTGCTTTGAGAAGGTGGCATGCCATTGGATTTGCGTCTTCAACTTTGCCGCTGTCACTGTCGATAAGAATCATCCCTGCTGGAATACCTGACATAAGCTGTTTCAGGTGCTGTTGGTTTTCTTCAAGAAGTCTTCGTGCTTTCTGTTTTTCATCTGCATTCATAACCATCTCGGAAACTAGCATAAGAAGGTTTTCTGTCTCCTGTGCCCATTGCCTTTCACTGCGAATACAGTCAAACCCAATGAATCCATTGCTGCGCCCATTTTGAATCATAGGAATCATAATTCGAGATTTTATTTGTTGATTTGTATAGCTCGAGATTATTTCTTTACGTTCTTCACATTCGGGAATCTGGGACACAGTTGAAAGGCATATCATCTCTTGTTTATCAATGGCATGCTCATACCAGTTATTCATTTCTATTTCAGCATCGAGATGCAGGCATTCTTTATCCCTAAACCACGCGTGCGATTTTATAAGCATGGTAGAGGACTCGTTTAGATGATAGATAAAAGCTCTGTCACTTTTAGTAAATTTACCAATTTCAGATAATGTAAAATCAACGACTTCATCAATGGACTTTATGGGCATATTTATAAAACGGGTTGTGAGAGCCAGAAGCATCTTTTCGAATTCTTTTTGATTGCGATAACTGTCTTCAATATTTTTGTAAACAGTTATATCCCGTCCAGATGCATGTATTTCTTTCAATTTTCCATCGTCTGTAAATACCGGATTCCATTGCCATTCCAGCCAGCCAATTTCACCATTGCCAATAAGAAACTTAACCCGTAGTTTTTGCTTGCTTTTTATGCGTTTATCAGAGAGTGCCCTTTCCATAATATCGATAGACCAGGGATGCAATGAATGATCAATTTTTGTCCCGACTAATTCGTCCCGTTCCAATTTAAAAAACTGACAATAAGACTGATTCACAAATGAGATTTTACCATAGCGATTGAAATGGCACACAAATTCTGATTTTTCCATCATAAAATGCATAAATCGACTTTCACTATATTGCAAATCCTCTGAGAGTTGAGTCGTCCTTTTAAGTAATTCAAAAACATCTTCAGTAATCATCGCTATTTCATCTTTCTTAGGATCGATATAAAATTCTTCATCGATGAAGCTATCGAGCCGTATACGTTTATGCAATCTGTTTATGCGGCCAAGTACTTCTTTCTGAAAATAGATCATTGCCAAGGCAATGATGAGTATGCCCCCGGCAAGTGTCCAGCGGATAAACGTGTTTGCATAAGCGGCATATTCATACTTGTTTGTTCGCTTAAATGATAAATAAAGCGGTTTCTGAACCAGGGGCTGGAGTGCGACTGAGTGCTGTGTCTGTTCATTTCCAAGATTAAGCTTCAGTTTTTGAAGATTTATTGGCAGACGTTTGAGAAGAATAATTTCGTATGGCTTCTGTTCTAGACGAGAATAAATACCGATATTATCCTTGGATTGATAAATGCCATTAGTTGAATCATAATAGCTACTATCGCCAAATTCATACAGTAATTGCCCATTTTCACGAATGTGGATTCCTGAAAGATTGTATGTATGTAATGTGGAGTCGGATATATTATTATAGTCAAGAACTTTTGCCAGTTTGCTCAAGGCATGCAATTCTGTTTCGATTGAACGTTTCAGATGATTTAGAAATTGCTGGTCTTCCTGCAATTCCTTAAATTCGATGTTTTTTAAAAGCAGTTTCTTTGAGCCAAAATTCATAAAAAGAATCAGGCTTGTCAGTGCCACACACAAAATACACAATGTTTTTATATGCAGACTCATGATCGTATGGAATAAATTCTCATCATCCCGTTATTCAGCGCAAGATATGTGCCATTAAATGAATTATGGATGCTTATGTGAGCAGGATGGCAATTAAGTTCTGTATTTTTTTGGTGGCCCAAACGATGGCTGTATTATCGTGCTGAAAATCAGGGATTATTTGATTCAATAATTGCTATTTTCCACATGGTGGAGAAGCTTCTCTATTTTATCCTGCAAGTCGTTTAACTTAAATGGCTTCTTTAGAAAGTCTGCAGTTTTCATTAAGGTGCTTTTTTGGGTAATATCAAATGCCGAGGCAATTAATATCTTTTGGTCTTTATCAATAATCATGATTTCGTCAAATACTTCTTCTCCGCTCATACCCGGCATGATAAGGTCCAATACAATTAAGCCAATTTTGTGTCGATTTTTACGGTAGAGATCAAGCCCCTGCTTGCCATTCGAAGCAAAAAACCCATGATAGCCAAGCATTTCAAAACAATCTTCTATCATTTGCAGTATAAATGGCTCGTCATCAATCACCAGTATATGATCGCGAACAGTCACTTCATCGACCTCATCAGAAATCTCGTTATCTTCAACCGGTAAATAAACAGTAAATGTCAGATTACTGTCAGATTGTTTTTCAATGTAAAAACCCCCATTGTAATCATGGACAATATCTCGCACTATGGCCAAACCAAGGCCGGCATTTTCCGGCAGCTGATAGCCATCTACATATTCATGCTGATTTTCGATTGAAATGGTTATGTCCGAGGCAATTTCAATACACACATAAAGACCATTTTCCAGGTCGTCCCTTTCTGGATTTGATTCTGTCGACGTAGCAATCTGCAGTACACCACCATCGGGCAATGAGTTTGATGCGGCATGGCAAATATTCATCAGGAGTTGTTTCACTTGCGATTCATCACATCTCACTTTTGGTAAGCGATCTTGTAAACGGCGCTCAATTAAAACATCCTTTTTAATAGAGCTTTTAAATAAAATAAGCAGTTTGGTAATTTCATTATTCAAATCTACATCCGTAATACGGATATCCTGAACGCTTGAAAATTCCATCAATTTTGAAATCACATCTGTTGCCCGTTCACTGGCATTTTCAATTTGTTCAATCATCGGAAAAGTGCTGTCATTGGGCGATGTTTTAGCCTTTACCAAAGACAGATAACCGACCATGCCACCCAGTATATTATTTAGATCGTGAGCGATACCTCCTGCCAAACGACCAACAGAAGCCATTTTTTGGGCCTGGCGAATTTGCGCTTCCATTTCGCGCTCATCGGATACATCTCTGTTCATAACAAACAATGCTTCGATGTCCTGTCCATCTGCTGAACGAATAGGTAATACGGTAATATCTCTTACTTCTGCGTCCTGGGTGACAATTTGATTTATCGCCTCATGGGATGATAATACTTTTTCAATAATGGGTAAGCCGCAGAGCTCTTTTTGTTCCTTTGCCAAGCTGTAAATATTCATTGAATTGATATTCTGGTTGAAATAGTTTTCGGCAGCCAGATTAGCTAAAAGGATTTCGCCATCCTTATCGATAACCATTACCATGTCCAGCATGTTATTTAATGCAACAGAAAGAAGTTTTCGTTCGCTCTTCTCTTTATTTATCACTTCAGCCATGCGCAGCTGAGTTTTTACACGTGCAAGCAATTCATTGGCGTTGATATTTTTATTTACATAGTCGGCACCACCGACTTCAAAGCATGCTTGTATTTCATCTTCTTCATTGCAGACTGTCATGAAGATTACGGGTATATGGGCAGTATGAATACCGCTTTTTAAACGGCGGCAAATTTCCCAGCCATCTATACCCGGAAGTTTTACATCCAAAAGAATTAAATCGATATGTTTTTGAAGGTGTGTTCTGGCTTCGTTAAAACTGCGCGCAGTTAATACATTAAAGTTATCGCGCTCAAGCAGTATAACCAGAGACTGATAAACATCGACCTGGTCATCAATATATAGTATAGTATGTGAATTAAACTTTGATTTCATCCAACACTATCATTCACTGATAGGGCGCAGGCGATCTTCTGGTTTAAGAACCTCTGTGATACGTAATCCAAAATTTTCGTTAACAATAACAACATCACCGCGACCAATTAAAATTCCATTTACTAATAAATCAATAGATTCACCAGCGAGTCTGTCAAGCTCTACTACAGAACCCGGCCCAAATTGCATGAGCTCGCGAATTGGAATTTTTGTATGTCCCAGCTCGGCAGAGACCAAAACAGGTATCTCACTGACGATCTCTAAGTTACGGCTAGATCCACTATTTTCAAAGTCATTTACTTCACTAAAAGCTGCGGTACTTACTTCATCACTCATTTTGATCCTCCTCAATTTGCTCAATTGCGATATCCATACTTCTATCAATTAATTCTTCATTAAAAATGCTGCGATGCGGATAAATGATTTCCTTTGAAATCTTCATTGCATATTTGTCATTTCGCTTTCCTGGTTTTGCATAATACATAGGAATCTGCTCAATACATGAGACCAAAGGATCGCTCACTTTTTGGTCCATGACAATCACATCCCCAACTCCTAAATGGAGTAAATCACGCCCAGTGATTCTTGCCTGTCCCAATTCAACAGTAAATTCAAGCGGAATGTCTTTCACTGTTTTTTCCAGGCTGATTGCAGCACCTGACGTATCTATGTCGCCATAATAGGTATCGACCTGCATAGATCGGCCATTCATTTTATCAAGTATTCCCTGAACCATTGGCATTGGGTAACACAGGTTTATTATGCCATTTGCCAGACCTATTTTTACATCAAATGTGAGTACAATCATGGGGGCATCTGATGGTGCAGCCTGAATATATTCAGGATTTGATTCGACCCGTTCCAGTCCAACTTTAACAGGGGTGATATTTTTCCATGACCCTTCAAGCTGCGTCATTAACTGCCCTAGGAATGGTTCGACAATTGCAACTTCAACCTCGCTTAATTTTCGTGCTTCAGTTTCAATATCACCCTGCCCGCCAAGCAAGAGATCCACAATACCAAAGATTAAGGATAGATTCACTTCCATGACCACCAGACCAGGGAGCGGTTTTAAGGAAAGCAATACCACATGGGTAACGTCAGACAGGGAAATAATAAATTCATGGTACTGATGCTGGTCCGTTGACACCAGTTTTATATCGCAATTGGCGCGCATCAAAAGGGATAAACTACTCTGCAATTCTCGGGTGAAGTTTTCATGTAGCGTATTGAGCATACGCAATTCGTCTTTAGTGATCAGGTTTGGCCGGCGAAAATTATATTCCAGTACTTGCGACTCGAGCTCAGAACTGGCGCTGTCTTCGTCTTGCTGGATGAGCTCGCCACGCTCCACAGCGCCCATTAAGGCATCGACTTCTTCCTGGGATAATATATTATTAGCCATAATCTCTACTGTATTAAAAAGGTGGGAAAATAGACATCAACTACCGTACCGGTAATTTCTTCTTTTTTCACCAGATTATTCACCACGATTCGTATTTCATTACTCAGTTTTGCTTTTGCTTCTTTTGATGAAAGTGCGTTGAGATTCTTATCACCAATAATTTGTATAACTTCTGCTTTTATCTTGCTGAGCTGCCCCTGCGGATTGGTCGGGGTTTTTGCATCAAATTGCGATTTAAGAGGACCTTCATCAGTCATTTCAAAGACGATGCTCATTTGTACATAACGTGTGCCATTTGTTTCGGCGATGTTCACCTGTATCTCGCCAAATTCAACTGTGATTGTACTTTGTGTTTCAAGCGGGGTCAGTTTGGGTTTTCCCATCATCGATTTGATTGTATATATACAAATCACAGGTGTTAAAATCATCACCAATACGGACATAATAACCAAAGCCATAACCATAAGTTTGGTATTATCTTTGGGCTTTGAATCCTTTTCCTCTTCTACTTCTGGATTTTCTGCCTCTTCCGACATAAATCATCCTCCAGTTAATAATTCCATTCACAGATTTATATCCGCATATAGCATGCCAATTTAGTTATTGGGATTTTTCTTGCGGTACACATAAAAATAAATAAGTTGCTTCGTTTTTGGTTTTTTCTCGCGAAAATAGCGATAGTGCGTATACCCTACAGCTCTCATATTATTCAAGGACACCCCATTGCGGCCATTGAGATACATCATGATTCGAATGGCCCTTTTCATGGCCAGCTCACGATTCTCATTTTCCCCTTCAAAATCGCCAGTATAGACACGAATATTTAACTTATAATCAAATATAGAAAAATTCGTGCCTATGGAGTCCAAGTATGAGGCAAGATCGGGTTTTACGTTGTATGATCCCTTGTCAAACTTATACTTTACTTCCACTCGAATGTAATTATCGAGTGGATGTTCTTCCACTGTCTGGTCGGAATTTCCCGTACCACCTTCACCCTTAATCTTTTTATCCTCTGTACCCCATGTACCTTCAGTTTGCTCAGGGTTGTCATTGCGTAAACCCTGTACGACTTTCATGTATTTCAACAGGCCAAAACCGCCCTTTAAACCAAAGGAATTACGTACCATTCCCATTCCCTTGTTATAGCCGGATTCCTGTTCCTCTGTCATCGTATTTAACAAAATAAAAAAAGCCAGTAAAATGGTCATCAAACCACAAAATAATGCCATATAGGCGGGTGCACCTTCCTGTTTCTTTTGTTTGGCCATTATTTAAACATCTCTTTGGTTAAAGCTTCTGTTGACACTTCTTTGATATTGCTCTTTTCGGCCAATAAAAACTCCATCGTACTCTTTTCGATTGAAGCAATCTTAATGCCATAACTGACGCGACTGGGGTCTATTTCGTGAATTTTAGTGAGAATATCTCCTACTTTGTGAAGCCTGTTTAGGAACAGGGTCCAATCAACATTAAAACGTCCAGCAGTTGTAACCAATTCACTGGGAACATTGACTGTTAAGCGTATTTCATTTCCCACACCACCGGAAATTTCGGCAAAGCCAGCTATCAATTCTCTGGATTGAGATGTTAGCCGGGCACTACCTTCTATAAATAAATTGTCAAAATCTGTTTTAAGGGAAATTCCTTCATCGAGAAGATTTAAACGAATCACATTCTCAAAGCCAAGACGCTTAAGACTGCGCTCAAACTTTTTTATTTGATGCTCAAACTCAACTTTGCGCAAGATGACAGGAGAGAGTTGATCCACGGGTATCTTCTTCTTGCTGTAGTCAGCATCCGGATCTTTCTCTGATTCCTTTGTCTGGTTTTCAACATCAAGCGTATCCTTCGCCGTTGCATTTGATGGCAATGCGCCCAAAGCCCCTTTGATAAAACCCATCGTTTCGGTTAACTGTGCTTCATTTGGCGAGGAGAAGGTCAGCATTAAAACGAAAAAACAAAGCAATAAAGACATGCAATCCCCCATCGTACACATCCATGTGGGGCATAAATTTTCCTGGACTATTCTTTTTTCTTTTTTCTTTTTTTTCGCCATTATTCTTCAGCGAATTGTGCCCGGGCTGCTGGACTGAGATATACTTTTAATTTCTCCCCAACAATCCTCGGACTGTCGCCACCTTGTATTGAAATAATTGCAGTAAGAAGCATTCGTTTGAGGATTAATTCTTCACTTGTTCGTTGTTCCAGCTTTCCCTAAAATGGAATACAGATAAGGTTCGCAAATATAGCCCCGTAGAATGTCGTCAAAAGTGCCACAGCCATACCTGCACCAATTTTACTCGGATCATCGAGGTTTTGCAGCATGTTTACCAGCCCCATTAGAGTACCTATCATTCCGAATGCCGGAGCATAGGAACCCATATTTTTAAATATCGAATGGCCGATCATATGGCGTTCTTCCAGGTTGGTAATTTCCAGTTCCATAATTTGTTCAACAGCTTCGGGCGGCGTACCATCTAGTACCATCTAGTGCCATCTGTAAGCCGCGTTTTAGAAATTCATCTTCAATACCGGGGATACGTTCTTCCAATGCCAGCAGACCATCCCGCCGGGCGATTGTGGCTATTTCCTGAACCACGGAGTACCAAGGAGTGACATCTAAATTTCCCGCATTGAGCATTTTCTTGGCGACAGTCATTACCCCTTTAATTTTTTCTATAGGGTAGGTAATGAGGATGGCAGATATTGTTCCTCCCAATGTCACCATGATGGAAGGAATATCCACAAATGCTCCCAGATTCCCACCCCCTGCCATTGAGACAACAATGAGGATAGAGCCAGCGACTATTCCTATGACTGTAGTAAGATCCATTTTTAGTTCTCTTTATTCTAATATCTATCGCATTTTTTTTGCCAACATTAGTAATCCTGTTTGGGATTCAATAAATTACGGGGGTCGAGTTCCAGTCTCTTCGCTACCAGCATTTTTTCTACAACGTCTTCGACTGAATCGCGAACCATATAATTGTTGCTATTATTCATGTAGATGATGGTATCGGGGCAGATCTCAATCCGCTCTATCAAGTTCTGATTGAGATAAATAATACTGCCGCCAATATCCGTACATTTAATCATGAATTATCGTTTCAGGTTTACCACAATTTGAAGCATTTCACTTGCAGTCATTATGGTTTTGGAATTTGCTTGAAATGCACGTTGCGTGATAATCATTTCAGAAAATTCGTTCACCAGTTCAACGTTTGAAAGTTCAAGAGAACCCTGGATATAAATACCCGTACCACTCGTACCAGGAATCACTGGATCTGTGGATATAGCAGATGCTGCTGAGGTCTGCTCATACATACCATTTTCGTGGCGTATCAATGCATCGGGGTTGGCAAAACGCTGCAAACCGATAAAGCCATTTGTAACATTTGCCCCCTGGGCGGTTATTACTCCTGCACCAGATACTGCAAATGAGTCTGGTAATGCATCGAAGCGCACTTCGGCGACGGTAGCCCCACCTGCCGTACCGGCGCCCTGTAGAGAGGCGCCATTTGGCCGCACAAGAATAAAAGTACCTGGTGTGCCAGAATCCTCAATAAGCGTGAAGTCCCCTGCCCTGGTAAAGTAGTTGTCCGTACCTAATTGCACTTCCATAAAACCATCGCCGGCTACAGATAAATGGGCGATATTTCCCGTTTCACGTATCACGCCATCGCGCCAGTTCGTTGCAGTATCTGCCACAGTCACACCATTACCAGATATCTGTGTTGAACCATTGGGTGCGGTCCCGCGTAAAGCAACAAAATGCTCTGCGAAAGTGACAGTACTGCTCTTATAACCGACCGTTGAATTATTTGCAATGTTATTACCAATTGCCGTCATTTTTTCTGATTGTGCCAGCATGCCTCCGGCCCCAACATAAATTGCCAGTGAACTCATTTTATAACCTCCGTGTTAGTTTCATTGTCTTGTCCTGCCACTGTTTCAATTGCAGCAGAATTGTACCAGCTATCATTTACAAATACCTCTAGTTTCCCTTCCAGTACTCGCACTTTATCTACAGATCCCTCTGCAGATACACCTCCTGAAAATAGTGTAACGTGTTTACCAATTAACCCGGCACCACTACCCAGTTGGTTAGACGCTGTCATCTCAGTAATTGTTTTATTTAGATTTTGTAGTTGTTCTAAAGAACTAAACGATGTAAGCTGCGCGACATACTCAGTGTTGCTTACAGGATCCATCGGATCCTGATTCTTCATTTGAGCAACAAGTAGCTTTAAAAAATCTGTTTTACTTAGAACCTCATCTGCTTGTGTTGCCAATGCAGTTGGCCCTGTCATTGATCCATCAATTGCCTGTATTTCCATTCTTATTTCTCCATAAATAATTTCGATAATAAGCGATAGCGCAGAAGCCATGCCAGACAGAATTTCTACTGAAGAATCTATTTTTTAGGATGAAAAAGTTACTTAGGGGAAGAATTTACCGGATGTTTTTTCTGATAGAGAAAAATATCGAAATAGGCAATGATTAAAATTACAGCAAAAATCAGTCCATGTAAGCATAGTTGCCCAATTGCCCGTATAGAATCAGAAAACGGTACTGGGATAGATGCTAGAACTGATTTATAAATCTCGATTAATATGCCACATGTATCGTAGACTATCCATGCTGTATAAGCAATCGATATGACAAGGTAGACCGTACCGATTACCTTGCGTTTTTGGACAAAATGTCCAAGGCCTGGAAAAAATAATGTGAAAATTTTAGCGCGATGTTCAGGGTCTGATAGTTTTGATTTTGCCATTTAGCATCCAAGGATAATGTGTTTTAGATAGTATAGCTTCGCTGGCGAGAATTCTAATATTTAATGTTAAAAATACCTGGGATATTATTCAAGAAGGACCTGGTATCCGGTGTATCTTCAATGCCCAGATGACCACAAGCCGCCAATGAAAAAATATCCATCTCAGCCAGGTAGTTTCCCCGCCCCAGAAGACGTGCAAATATATCACTTACATGTATTAAATTTGTTAAAGCAAATGCCATCTCAGTAGAATCGTTCATGATCTTTACCTGGGATGGGCTATGGTGACAAGCAATTGAAGTAATGACATCATTTTCCAAATTCCAGGACTTTCCAATGTAAGCGCCTATACGCTCATGTAAAATAGGCATCAGATCTCCAAAGCATAAATCAGATGCAATTTGTGTCTTCAGGGGCAAGTCATACTGCTCAGTCAACTCTTTTAGTATGGCAAGTTTACCGATATCGTGAAGGATGCCTGCTAAAAATGCATTGTCAGGGTCCGGATAATACCTGTGTGATAAATAAGATGCTATTTGGGCAACTGCCTGGGAATGCAGGATAATGCTTTTTGCCAGATGAACGATTCGTGGATCCTTGATACTTTCCATCGTCGCATGCAAATATAAAATAGCATTTACTTTATTTGGCCCTAATCGGGTTAAAGCATCGCGAATTCGTGTGACTTTAAACCCACGTGAATAAACGGCCGAATTCGCAATTTTTATTATTTCGCCGGTAAGTACCGCACTTTGTTGAATCATTCCTTCAATTTTTATATAATCGAATTCCTTGGAATTTAATATATTGATAATTTTCATAATATTTTCGGGAATTTCTATCAGTGAAAGCTTATTGAAACGAATTTTTTCTTTGAGTCCGCGCTGGATTGCATATAAATCGATGTGGTCGAAAACTATCGGTTTGGCAGAGCTTTCTATCTCCATTTCCCACCAAAGCTCATTCTCATTTGCAAATTCGGAAACAAAGCCATCATCGAGGATTGACCTTGCTTCCTGACCTGAATGAGGATCTACAGAGTCAATTTCGTCCTTCTTGGATAATCCCAAGAAGGAAAAAAAACTACTTATAAGAGCGCCTTTTGGCATGAACTATCCCATTTTAGGGACTACAGCGCAATTTGTGTACCACTATTTTAATTTCTTATTAATAAGCACTATAAGGGCATTTCTATAGTCTTGTGTTTCTCCTGGATAATCACCACCATAGTTATTACAAAAATTAATTGCAGTTTTATACTTTCTCAGCCTGACTAATTTTTTAACTGCGACCTCTATATTGAACTTAGCTTGCTCGATTTTAATTTTTAAAATTTGCTCTTCCACCATGTTGGTCTGATCGATTCCTAAATTTTTCTCTTTAATCACAGCCTTTAGACTTTCGAACTTTCGAATTGCTGAATCAAAGCTAGTGGGATAATCATTAAAGTCTTTAATTGCAGATTGATATTGCTTTTGAGCCTTAGCAAAAGCCGCGTTGGCATTTCTTTTTTTATTTAATGTATATCCCAAAATGCCCAATGGCAGTATACAAATAACCAGCCATAATACTATTTTCATTCCACCATCACGATTCATTTCCCGGGCGATATTTTCCACGTCTGCCCGGCTCATACCCCCTGCTTCACTTTTTTTCATCTTAACAGCTTTTTTCGCGGGCGCTTTTAGGTTCGATGATTTTTTATTTTTAGATGATTTTTCCCCGTCTTTCGATTTAGCTAAAGATGGTGGAATTTTACCAACACTCACAGCTTTCAGGTCGGTAATCAATTCACCCCATTTTTCATAACGTTTGCCCCGATCTTTCTCCAGCAATTTATCGATTAAGCGGGACATTCCCGTAGAAATATCACTCTTTTTTAATTGAGCTGGAACAGGGGCTTCATTCAACTGGGCCTCCATGACCTTCATCACACTGTCATCGGAAAATGGTACCGCGCCTGTTAAACACTCATATAATAACAGCCCATAGCTGTACATGTCGCTGCGACAGTCAAGGTCCGTTTTCCCCTT
The DNA here is from genome assembly GCA_013215875.1 of Lentisphaeria bacterium. Taxonomy (GTDB): domain Bacteria; phylum Verrucomicrobiota; class Lentisphaeria; order JABSQK01; family JABSQK01; genus JABSQK01. Next base: position 8,628 of record JABSQK010000603.1, on the reverse strand, counting down.
TACTTGTTCGGGGCTCATGTACTCAGGCGTACCCATAGTGTAGCCTGTAACAGTAAGTGACATTTCATCCTCACCTGCCGGTTTCGCCAGCCCCAAATCGCAAAGCATAGAATCTTTATCTTCGCCAATGAGAATATTACTCGGTTTTAGGTTGCGATGAACAATCTTTTGTTCCCTCCAGGCATAATCCAATGCATTGGCTATAGGTAATAAAATTGCAATACTTGCTTTTTCGGAGAGCGTTTTTTTGTCGGCGAGGATTTCAGACAGCCGTCTGCCTTTTTTATATTGTGTAACCATATACTGCAGTTCATTATCTTCACCACCGCCATAAGCAGATAAAATATTTCCGTGATTCAAACTTGCCGTAACCTTTAATTCCCGCATAAAGCGGTCGAAGCGGTCATCCTTGCCTACAAGGCTCTTATGAATAACTTTCAGGTTTACTTCACGTTCCATAGATTTGTGAAAAGCGATGTAACTATCTTCGCCAAGTTCTTCCATAATCTCATATTGGTCACCAAGAACAATCCCCTTCACCAATTTTCCTGAATAGGGTATCAAGTGAGTTTTTCCGCACTCTTTACAATCCTGAGATTTATTATCTTTGTCTACCGTCCCTTCAATCTCTGCATTGCATTCTGGACACTCATATTTTAATTTCAAAACTCATTCCTTTTTTGGGCCTGGACATTACGTCTCTTGTTATGAAGCATATAACCTAACAACTTTTAATTAATAGTCTATCTAATATCACATAAATCTGGGGTATCACAAAGTCTAGTATATAAAATAGAGATAGTGACTAATCAACGATATCTATCATGCCATTTTGTAGCTCTTTTAAGCTACCACAAACCAAGAGAGTTTCTACCTGGTTTTTAAACGTCAAGCGGACCAGATCAGTCAAGCGATTATAACCAAGAAGCTTTGCACTATGACGAATTAAGTCATCCATTAAAATTGCCCGGTGATTTTTTATTACCTCGAAAATTGCCGCTTCATATTCTCCATTACAGATCAATTTGAGCTGAGATGTTAAGCCTCTACGCTTTCTCACATTTAGAGTCTCAGCCTTTAATGACCATAAAAACTCATCATCGATGCGGATTTCATTTTGGAATTCGGCGTAGAGCACGGCATTTTTAATTGATTCCTTTACGCGGTTTCCAGCACGGCTCAAGCCCCAAAGCTTGCGCAGGCGCTTGGTTAATTCATCGAGATGAATAGGACTTTCAATATTCACAATATGGATAACAGCCTCGGCTATCTGCGAAATGTGGGCATTGGGCAAATCTTCCGTAATTTCAAAAGGCAATGATTCACAGACATGGTAATCGGTATTTTCCTCTACGCTCTGGGGCTCTTCGCTATACTCCTCAATTTCGAGTAGCTCGGGATCATGAGACATCTCTTTGGGTACATTATCGATTGCATCTTTTACTGCTTTGAGCAAACGATCTTGCGCAACTTTTCGTTGTTTAAACCAATCCGTCGACCAAACACGATATACTTTCCAGCCTTTTCCTTCCAGGATAGCTTGTCGTAACCGGTCGCGTTCACGTGCCATAGCTGAACTATGATAGCTGGCACCGTCACACTCTATTGCTAATAGATAATTTCCAGGGTTATTAGGGTCAACCAGTGCCAGATCTATACGGTAAGCTGCAGAGCCGACCTGCTTGCGACAGTCATGTCCATGTGCTTTAAGAAAGGTATAGACAGATTCTTCAAATGGTGATTCACTGTCCATTTGAATATCGTCTGTTTCATCAAGGATACCGGTCTCGGCATATTTCATATACACCTTAAGAAATCGCAAACCTTTTGGGCGCGATGCATCACTTACATCGAAATTAAGATCCTTAGCTAAAAAATTTGCGAATACGACAGATCTGTCACGCGCACGTGTCGTTAATACATTTAACCGACGTTCACCGCCCTCTTGATTTACCGGACCAAAATTAAGTGTTAGTTTATGGTCTTTATCAAAACCCAGACCAATACTGATGAAGATGACATCTCGTTCATCACCTTGTATTGTTTCCAGGTTTTTTACAAAAAAGGATTCTTCTTTATCTTTTGTAAAAAAGGCTTCCATTTCAGGGCGATCATTTCGCAGTATTTCGACCTCTTCGATAATGGCATTTTGCTGGCGATTATTCAATGCTGCCACACCCAGGGTCTTGGTTGGATACAATTCAAAATGCTCAAAAACTGCTTTCGCCAGCTCTTTTGCCTCATCACGGTTAATGGAACTTTTGCCGCGATCGTAAACAGTATTTGGCAAATGCCGCATATGTAACCCGTAATAGGAATCTTTATCTACAGCAGAAGGAAAAACCAGCAATTTGTTATCATAAGATTCCTGGTTTGAAACAGCGATTAAACTATGATGGCGGCTGCGATAATGCCAGCGTAAAGGTTTTTCCTGTAGTCGTCCATTCGCCATATTTAACAAACTCTCCATATCTTCTGCACCGGCAATTGCGGCAAGGTCGTCATCTGGATCCTCTTCAACATCCTCGACTATACGTTCGAAAAAACTTGTTGGCGGAAGCTGCTTGCTATCCCCCATGACAACAAGTTGCTTACTTCTGGCTATCGCGCCTATACTTCCCTCAGGACGGATCTGACTGGCTTCATCAAAAATTACCACGTCGAATTGCATTGCACCCGGGCTTAAAAATTGTGCGACTGAAATCGGGCTCATCATGAATATGGGTTTTATCTCCTGCACCAGCGAGCCCGTCATCTCGAGTAATCTGCGGATTGCCATATGCCGGCGTTTACGGTTAAATTCACCGAGCAAAATACCCGACTGCGAACCACTCACCCCCTGGCTTATATCCGGACGCTGGCGATAGAGCTGCTCGATCAACCGATACTGATTAAGCTTGATGACTTTTTGATCCAGCTGTCGAAATTCCTTTATGGTATTTTCATGTATATCAAAATTAAATGCCTTGAGGTGCTTATTTTTATGTACAGCATATTCCAAGGCACTAAATGATAATTGGTAATTGAACAAATCTGTAAGATTATCCGTTGTCAGTTCTTCATTTTCTTCCAATATGTCTGCAAGAGAACGTGCGAAAGAGTCCTTCACTGAGAGAAAACGTTGCATGAATTCTGACCAGCTAACCAATGTCTCGAGATTATCCTGCCAATCTTCAAAGCGAAATCTTAATGTCTCAAAACTCACGGATTGCCAGCTCACATGGTCAAAAACTTTTGCTGATTCAATTTTCAAGAAACCATTTAACTTATCATATGAGCTTTCAAATTTTGCTTGATGGTCTTTAATTCCGGCAATGCTCACTTTTAAAATTCCATGTTTAATCGACTCACATATTGCCTCAAGTGTTTTCTCTGATAGTACACCTTCATTTAGCAAGCCCCGAATTTTATGGGCCCAATTACTCAACTCTCGTAAATCGTCGACGCTTGTAGTTTCGCCTTTCCAAGAATCATCAAACAGTTCAAGATAACGACTGTCGTTGGCCGCAATTTCTTCCTTAAGTTCAACACAGCGAATAATCAATTTTAGTTCGGTAATGAGTTGATCACGCTTAGGGAGCTCATCTTTGTAGATACGTTTTATTTGCTTTACAACAGACCAGTAGGATGGTCGAATGAAATATAAAAAGCTGTTCCCAAGACGTTTATATTCTTTGAAAATACCCCGTAAATCGAAATCAAAACAATCATTTTCAAAGAGCTTATCTGTTTTTTCTTTAAGTCCATTCAGCTCGTCAAGATTTCCCAATAATACCTTCAAATCAGATGGTTTATAATCCCATCCAGTATTTTGTAAAATTGAAATTTTTACAGCTTTATGAGTGGCGATATCTGCAGCGGCCATCGAGATCTTCTCAGCGTTCTCGAGACTTAATTCTAAAGGCGAATGGATATAGTCTTTTAATCTCTGTGTTTCAGCTCGAAATGAATCCAACGATTCAAAGCTTGATTCCAAAAGCTCTTCTAGTTTCTGTTGATCACTTGGCAGGCATTGCCGGTCAATCATACAAGCAAAAAACGGGTGGTTCTTTAATGGAAGTTTTACAGTAAGCAATAGCTGTATTAAGTCTGTAAGCAATTGCCTGAACTCGAGAATTTCACTGCTGCTAACTTCGTCTATGGAAATTTCAAATGACGGAATCTCATCCATAGAGTCTTCGAGTTTTTGCAGGGCTTCTTCAAAATCGCCAATCAATTGGTAACTCGTCTTTCCTATTTGTCCAACAGGTTCATGCAATGCAGACGAATAGTTATTAAGGCGGTCCTGCAAGTTATCGAGGTCTTCAAACTCTGTGTCGATTTTTGCGAGCATCGGTGGATCCATATAAATGGGTTGCTTTAATTGCTCAAGCACTTCCCGTTTATTCGATTTCCTGCTATGCAGCTCGAGACAATAATGACCTAAGCCCACTGTGTCCAAACGTTTTTTGACAACATCAAGTGCGGCCATTTTTTCGCTAACAAACAAAATGCTTTTATTTTGCGCCAGGAGTTCGGCAACTAGATTTACAATTGTCTGTGATTTACCAGTACCTGGAGGCCCTTCCACCATTACACTATTGCCGTTCTTTACCGACTCGATAACTGAAATTTGTGATGGGTCTGCATCGAGCACATTGTAAAAACTGTTCACCGGAAGGCTATCAAAGTCAGTATCAAAAGGCACCGGACTTTGTTCTAAATACTCACCCTGTATCAGTGTTTTTAATATTGGATTCTCATCTGGCGGATTTTCTACAGGCCAGTTTTCCATGGCCAGATCACGATACATGACAAATTTGCTAAAACTGAAAAAACCGAGATAAATTGTTTCGCTCACAGACCAGCGAGCTTTTTCTTTTATCTGTTCACTGACAGTCTGTAAATAGTGCCTAATATCAAAATCTTCGCTCATTTCGATATCTGGAATTTCGATGTTTGCTTCTGCCATCCTAGCCTGCAATGAAATATTGCTGATAACATCTTCGCCGGTCCATTTTAACCGGTAACGGTTGCTAACACCTTGTCGAATAAGATCAACAGGAATTAAAAGCAACGGAGCCTTGCGTTCCTTTTCTGATTCATCATCTTCATACCAGTGCAAAAAGCCAAGGGCCAAATACAGCACGGTATATCCCTGCTCCTCTATCACGGTCTGTGATTCCTTGTAAATTTTGTAGAGGTTTGTCTCGAGCTGGTTAGCCGTCATATCTGTTTGGAGATTTGCATCCTGAAAATGTTCAGGGTCATTCGCTATAATTTCATCCAGGTCCTGGTCAGCTTCCCGGCCTCTAAAATACATGGTTTTTGCTGATAGTAATAAATGTTGACATATGAAACCAATATCTTCACGAACAACTTCCACACTGCGAATTTTCGATGGGCGAAAATTTAAGAGACGATTAAACAATGATAAGTCGAGTAACTTCTGTCTGAGCTTGTGGAAATCAATATCCATCTATCGCGTCCAGTTTTGAATTAAATCTACGAAATCTATTTCATTGTATTTTTCTGATAATTCATCATATTTAGCCTGTCGTGAGTCAAGATGAATTTGGTATTGTGTTGACTCCGGGCTCAGTACTTTGTGCTGATATTGTTTTTTTAAACGCTGTAAATCAGTTATAATCTGTTGCGATTTTGAATCGATGCAATAGTCGCTAAAACGCTGCCATATGTAATCAATGGCTGTGCTGTTTAGATGAATCATATCTTCCCTGTAAAAGCGGTAATCTCGCAATTCATCGAGGACAATTTCATAGGATGGAAAATAAGCAAGTTTCTCCATCGTGTTAAAACGATTTGTCAGCATAATTAAAGTCGACTTGCTGACTTGATTCATATGAGGATTATCCCGCCAATGACGAATGGGGCTAACTGTTAAAATAACGTGAACAGAATCATTAAAGTCCCTCAGGTCTTGAAGAATTGCTGTAAATTCGCTTTCCAAATACTCGAGCGTTAACAACTCCCGGGAAAATTTATCCGCTGGCATTTTATGACAATTGGATACGATTTTGCCAGATTCTTTTGAGCGATAAGAAAATGCTGTACCCAAACTGATTATTAATAAATCTGCCTCTTTTAAACATTCATGTGCCGCAAAAATTTTGGCGTTTACATGTTTACAAAATTGGTTTTGCGATGCACAATTAAACTCACCATGAAAATCGGGATGGCAATATAAATCATTGTGCTGGATTATCGCTTCTGTCTCGACATAACGCGCTTCGATTATCCGCTTAATAGATTTAAAAATGCTGATTGGGTTATACTGGGTTCCAAATGGATTCGACATACTTCGAAAACCATTCTCTGGAAATTTCTCGGCGATATTTTCTACGAAACATGAGCCTATTGAAAAAACAGTATGTTGGTGGTTTAGGGAGAATTCAGCGGCGTCTATTTCAACAACTGTTCGAAAAGAGACCAAAGGTTTATAGGACAGCTCTATATGAACAGTACCAGACGAGTTCCTGTACGAGCTTGCGGCTGCTTTTTATATCTTTTGGATTGGGATACTCATGTTCATGAATGAGTACTGAAAATACTTGATCTGTTCCTGCAAATGTTACAGCATGTTTTCCCAGGTAAAAAGTAACAATGTCGCTTTCAGGTAAACCACCCTGCTTCAATGTTTTAGATGAACGTTTATTTAACTGCGGCGCAACCCCTGAGAGAATTTCTGCAAATTTCATGAGTTCGTCATCTTTTGCAGATTGGGCAAGAACAAGCCCATCCGTACTACTTATAAACATCGCTTTGAGCTTAAATTTATCCAGCGATGCATTCGCAACCTGAGCCAGAGTAAATTTGGTATCTAAACCAAGAAGTGTTGGTAATCGCATTTCTGCCTTAGAGAGTGACGAGCGTACAGAAAGACCGGCCATTTCACGGTATGTTTTTGAGCCAAGTCCTGGAACTTTCCGTAACTCTGCTAGCTCAGCAAATTGCCCATTTTCATTCCGGTAATCGACAATCGTTTGGGCAGTCTTTGGGCCAATACCATTGAGTAAAATGAATTGCTCAACTGAACTGCGATTTATATTGATACCGTTTGGAGCACGGCTCAAATAACCTTCATCTTCTTTCGCATCGCCAACAACATCAACTGGCTGGAATTTAACTTTCTCTTCATCTGATTTAAAAATTTCTCTTGCAGCCTGGTGAAGCTCCGTCTCACCAGCAGAAGGAATTGGTGGAGTTGCTGCTGCTGCGCCGGTGAGTCCGCCAACGTTTAAACCTTCCGGGCCTTCTGTTGAAGGTTTTATGTTAGATTTGGCTTGTCGCATACGCCGAGATTGGATTTCCAGAGTTTCAGTCGTTGACCAATCTCCCTCAGGTCTAGTGAGGTCTTCATAAAGTATTCCTTCAGGCACATCTTTATCCGTATTTTCAGTAATCTTTTCCAAATCTATTCGCGGAAGTTCAACTGTGCTGGCAAGCTTTTTCTCATCAAGTTTTTTCGTATCCAATTCAATGCCGGAAACATTTTCAGATTTTTCTGAATTCGTAATTGGCACACCTACAGGTGTTTCCTTGGTTTTATCAATAATTGCTTCAGGATCAGACTCTTTGTCAATTTTGATAAATTTATTTTCACTTTTGTCAAAAAATAATTCTTTCGATTCCTCAGCTGTAAGCTTCGATCCTTTAGCTAATTCTGCTTCTTTTACAAGCTCGGCTTCTTTGGCAAGCTCAGCTTCTTTGGCAAGCTCAGCTTCTTTAGCAAGCTCAGCTTCTTTAGCAAGCTCAGCTTCTTTAGCAAGCTCAGCTTCTTTAGCAAGCTCAGCTTCTTTAGCAAGCTCAGCTTCTTTCTCTTTAGCAAGCTCGGCCTCTTTTTTAGCAAGCTCGGCAGCTTTAGCGAGAGCTGCTGCTTTAAATAATTCGGCTTCTTTAGCAACTTCGGCTTCTTTAGCAACTTCGGCCTCTTTAACGAGGGCAGCTTCCTTAGCAAGCATCGCCTCTTTTCGCTCAGCTTCTTTATCGGAATCCAGATCCAAATCAAAATCGATATCATCACCATCGCCTAAATCAATTTCTAAAGAATCATCATCAATGTCAATTTTTATATCATCGAGCTTTATTTCATTATTGAAATCTATATCCAATGGATCTTCTGTTTTTGTATGATCTGGTTCAGCTGGAGCTTCATTTGCAACAGTCTCTTTATTCTCATCAGAGGCAAAAACGTTATCCATTGACTCAACAATTTGTGTTTTTGACTCATCCTGTTGGCCTACGCTATACCAGTCTTTTGGTACAAAAGGTAAGATTGTATCTAAAGGTAATTCAATTTTCTCATTTTTTGAAACCACATCCACATTAAATCTTTTGGCAATATCGGCTGCTGTATAGGTTAATGCCCCAGTACTTAAGCCGCTGACCACATCTGCCTGGCTTAATTCACATGTAATATTTGGATTTTCTTTTAGAATATCAAGCTTTTCATTTTCAAGGCCCATAGCGTCAAGCACCATATTTGGGTCGAGATACACCTGGTCTCCTTCGACACGAACAGGTGTTGTCCAGACATCGAATAAAGCTTGGGTCTTTTTGTTTGATGTTAAATCGAGTTCAGGTGCCTCAGCAGTATCCGGTTCTGGTGCAGCAGCAACGGGTTCCGGT